>JAGCFF010000018.1 GCA_017650285.1 Bacteroidales bacterium | reverse complement strand
GATTTTTTTACTATTTCAAAGTCATTGCAGCCTGATATACGTCCTTGATCTTGGCTGCCGCGTGGTCCCACTTGAGGGAGTTGACTTCGTCATAGCCCTTTTCTCCGGCCACCTTGGCGATGGCGGGGTAGGTGACCAGACCGTAAATCGCATCGGCGAGGGCGTCGATGTCCCAGAAATCCACCTTGATGGCATATTTCAGGACTTCGGCTACGCCGCTCTGCTTGGAGATGATGGTAGGAACGTTGCTCTGCATCGCTTCCAGGGGAGAGATTCCGAAAGGCTCGGAAACGGAAGGCATCACATAGACGTCGCTCATAGCGAACATCTTCTGCACGTCTGCTCCGCGGAGGAAGCCGGTGAAATGGAACTTGTCCGCGATGCCCATCTGGGCTACACGCCTGATGGAACGGTTCAGCAGGTCTCCGCTGCCGGCCATCACGAAACGCACGTTGTCGGTCTTGCGGAGCACCTTGCAGGCGGCCTCGATGAAATATTCGGGACCTTTCTGGAAGGTGATGCGGCCGAGGAAGGTGACGGTCTTCTCAGGCACGCCGCGCTTGGCCACGAGAGTCTCCCTGTTGGAGAAATCCACGGCATTGTGGACGGTGACGACCTTTGACGGGTCGATGCCGTATTTGTTGATCACTATGTTCCTGGTCCAGTCACTCACCGTGATGACCTTGTCGGCCTCGCGCATACCCATCTGCTCGATGGCATACACCTGGGTGTTCACATTTTCGCCGGTGCGGTCGAACTCGGTGGCGTGGACGTGGATGACGAGAGGCTTGCCGCTGACTCTCTTGGCGGCGATACCGGCCAGGTAGGTGAGCCAGTCGTGTGCGTGGATCACGTCGAACTGGTTGTTGAGAGCAAGAGTGCCGCCTACCATAGAGTAGCGGACTACTTCTTCCATCAGGTTCTTTCCGTATTTTCCGGAGAATTTATACTTGCTGTGGAAGTGGTATTTGAACTCTTCGGTCTGCATCAGACGCTCCTCTACGGAAAGCTTGGAGTAATCTTCAGGATCCACATAAGGCATAATGTTGCTGCCGACCCTGAGGAATTCCACCTTTCCGAGGAATTCATCGATATTCATAGCGGTGTCGACTGTGGCGACATCGCTGGCGTTGATGATCTTTATGTCGCTCTGATCTTCATCTCCACTGGCGGACGGCATCACGAACAGCACGTCCACGTCATTGTGGGCGAGACCCTTGGTCATACCGTAGCAAGCAGTGCCCAGACCGCCGGAAATATGCGGGGGAAACTCCCATCCAAACATCAAAACTCTCATCGCTTGGTCTCCTTGAATCGTTTGATCATATAGATAATTGTCAGAATCTCAGCCGTGCTGAGTGCGGAGTTGATGGCTCCGTGAGGAATGAACGGCGGGTTGCCGTCATAGAGCTCAGCCACGGCACCGATACCGTGTATAGTCATATCTTCCTCAAAGCCCTTGATCAGGGATGCCGCCTCGTTGATGAAAGCCTCTCCGTGGAGCTTGAAGCTTGCCACGGTGTAGAGGCCGAGCAGCCAGGGTCTTGTCGATCCGTTGTGGGATGCAAGGTCGCGTGCGTGATGGTCTCCGTCGTAAGTGTCCTTGTAGAAAGGATTCTTGGGAGCCAGCGTCCTGATGCCGCGCGGAGTCACGAGCTCGCGCTTGACTGCCTTGAGGATTTCGTTCTGTGCGACTTCGCTGATGGGGCTGTAAGGCAGGGCGCAGGCGAACAGCTGGTTGGGGCGGGTGAAGACGTTCTGTCCCCTGCCGTCCACATAGTCTGCCAGGTGCTTGCGCTCGGCTACCCAGAACATATCGAAGAACACCACGTCGATCCTTGCAGCGATTTCTTCGAGCTTGCGTGCGAACTTCTTGTCGCTATCGTATTTGTAGCACATATCGCCGCAGAAACGCAGCGCGTTGTACCACAGTGCATTTGTTTCAACCTGATAACCGGCTCTCTCGGCGACCGGATGGCCGTTGTCGTAGGTGTCCATCCAGGTGAGGGCAACTCCGTCCATCTGGGCCCAGAGCAGTCCGTTGTCGTGCATCTGCACTTCCGGCCTTCCTTCGATGAAGCTCTTGATGATCTTCTTGAGCGTCTTGCCGTATTTGGTCCAGATTCCTTTGCTGTCGCCGGTGAACTCGATGTAATTCTGCATAAGCAGAGCCATACGGAGCGGGGCTTCAACCTGACGGGACGATGTGAACAGGTCCTCTTTCCACTTGTCGATCATTCCGTCGATGACACGCAGGTATGCCTTGATGTCGCCGTTGTTGTAGAGGGTCAGACCGGCGGCGGTCATCGTGGTGTCGCGAAGCTGGCCGACTCCGAGCCAGGGGAAGCCTGAGCATATCTCAAGCCTGCCGGCACGCTCGAAGAACAGTCTTGAAGCGGCGCTGCGCAGGTTGGACTCGAAATCATTGCACGGGCCGATCTTGGCAACCTCCGAATTGAACGTACGCTTGAAGCTTGCAGGCTCGCAGGTCTCGGTAGAGGCAGAGAACACTATGCTTTCACCCTTCTTGATGGGCATCTCGAAGAATCCCGGAACGAAGAGGTCTTCCTTGTATTCGTAGCCCCTGCGTCTCTCCTCGGGATAGACAATGCCGTAGTACCAGTCGGGATTGGCCACGTATTCAGACTTCTTCGAGAGCTGCATGTTGAGCATAGGCAGCGATTCGTAAAGTTTGAATGCCTTTCCGTTCGGGATGTCGGTGTAGTGGGTGTTCGCTCCGATGTTGCTCTTCGTCAGTTCGTGGATGCTCCTGAATGAGAGGTAGGGGGTCAGACGGAGAGTGGTGTCGGAATGGGCGTCCAGAAGGGTGTACTTGATGAGGACCCTGTCCTGGTCGCGGACCATTATGATCTGTTTCTGGAACTTCATTCCACCGACGCTGTAGGTGATGGTGGGCACGGGGTCGTTCTCATAGTCGACAATGTATTTGTGACCTCTCGGCTCGAACACTTCACCGTAGCAGTGGATGCCAAGATTGAACATCTTGCCGTGCTGGATGAGGGTCTCGTCGAGACTTGAGAGCAGTGCGTGCCTGCGCCAGTTCATCTTTTCGATGGGGACTGCGAGCAAGCAGTGATACTTGCGGGTATTGCAGCAGACTATGGTCGTATTGGCGTAGGCGCCGGTACGGTTCGTTGCAATAAGTTCCCTTTTGAGTGAATATTCGAGGTTAACAAGCTCAGCTTTGTTGAATTTCAGATAAGCCATACGATTGCAGTTTGGAATCAAACCGCAAAGATACAAAAATCAACGTAATTTACTTAGTAAATTAAACGTTTTCTTTATTTGCGAAGAATCGCCACTGGAATATGATCAGGTAGAAGGCTCCCACCGTGATGCAGCTGTCGGCGAAATTGAAGATTGCGCTGAAGAAATGGAAGGGTTTCCCTCCCCAGATCGGGAACCAGTCGGGCAGGGTGGTGTCGATGATAGGGAAGTAGAGCATATCTACCACCTTGCCGAAAAACGGGCCGGCGTAACCGCCGCCCGGAGGGAACATCGTGGCCACCTGGGTGAATCCGCTTTCGCTGAAAATCAGGCCGTAGAACAGCGAGTCGAAGATGTTGCCGACCGCACCGCACATTATCGCAGCAAGGCCGTAGAGGACCCCGTTGGGAACGTCGTTGCGCGTGAGCAGCTTGCGGATGTAGAAAAACATGGCGATGCCGAGAGCGATGCGGAACACGGACAGCAGCAGCTTGCCCACGTTGCCGCCGAATGCCATTCCGAATGCCATTCCGACATTCTCCACGAAATAAATCTGAAACCAGTCTCCGAAGACAGGGATGCTTTGCCCCAGAGTCATATTGGTCTTGACCAGGATCTTTGTCACCTGGTCAATGACTAGCAGGGCGATAACGAATATTGTAAGTTTCTTGCCTTTCGACAGCGCCATTATCTGTTCTTGTCGTTTTTGGCTTCGACGCTCAATGTGGCGTGAGGTACAAGTCTCAGACGCTCTTTGGGTATGAGTTTTCCAGTCTCGCGGCAGATGCCGTAAGTCTTGTTTTCAATGCGCACCAGAGCAGCTTCAAGGCTCCGGATGAATTTGTACTGGCGTGCCGCCAGCCTGCTCACTTCTTCTTTTGAGAGTGAAGATGCGCCCTCTTCCATCTGGAAGGTCGGAGAAGTGTCCTCAGTGTCGTTGCTTGCGCTGAGGTCGACGGAACCCTTGAGCTCCTCATATTCCTTCTTGGCTGCTTCGAGCTTCTGAAGTATCAGGGCCTTGAATTCCTGAAGCTCTTCGTCGCTGTATCTGACCTTCTCTGCGACAGGGGCTTTTGCGGTTTTAGTCTTTGCCATATCTGACGGAGTTTAAACTGGTGTTCTACAAAGATAATCAAAAGGCTTCGGATAATTATCCACAAGAGCCCGTTTTTATGAACATTAAGCTTTCGCGGCGCGGAGTTCGATGGTTCCCTCGTCCCATTCTACCTGGGTGCCGCCGAAGTCCTTGCCGAAATCCAGAGACACGGCGAGAGTCTGCTCGCAGACATACTGGCGGTATTCCTGGAGGGCGTCGCGAACTTCGGGAAGGTCTTCCACTGTCAGGGCTATGCGGTCGGTCACCTCGAAGCCGCTGTCCTTGCGGAGGTTCTGGATTCGGTTGATGAGCTCCCTGGCGATGCCTTCACGGCGCAGCTGGTCGGTGACGGTGATGTCGAGGGCCACGGTGAGGTCGCTGTCGCTGGCCACGAGCCAGCCCGGCATATCCTCTGAGCTTACGCTGTAGTCTTCCTTCTCGAGCAGGACGTCTCCGGATGCGAGCTGCAGGGTGTAGGTGTCGCTCTTCTCGATGTCGGAGATCTGCTGCTGTCCCATCTGGGCGAATGCGGCGGCGATGTCCTTCATCTGCTTGCCGTATTTCTTGCCGAGGGTCTTGAAGTTGGGTTTTATCTTCTTGGTGATGAGGCCTGTGGTGTCATATACAAACTCCACTTCCTTCACGTTGACTTCGCTTGAAACGAGGTTGCTGACCTTCTCGAACTGCTCCTTGAAGTGGCTGTCGAGCACGGGAACCATGATCTTGGCAAGCGGCTGGCGCACCTTGATGTTGACCTTGCGGCGAAGGGCCAGGACCATCGACGAGCATCTCTGGGCGAGCTGCATCCTGTATTCCAGGTCAGTGTCGATGAGGGAGGCGTCGAATTCGGGCATCATCTCGTAATGTACGTTCTCGGAACCGTCGACGAGGTCGCACCACAGGCGGTCCATAAAGAACGGGGCAATGGGAGCCGCGAGCAGGGCAACGGTCTTGAGGCAGTGGTAGAGAGTCCTGTATGCTCCGAGTTTCGAAGCTGTCATTCCGCCGCCCCAGAAACGCTTGCGGTTGAGGCGTACGTACCAGTTGCTGAGGTTGTCGCAGACGAAGCTCTGGATGAGCCTTCCTGCGGTAGTCAGGTCGAAATCCTCGTAGCAGGCGCGGACATCCCTGACAAGGCTGTTCTCGAGCGATACCAGCCATTTGTCGATCTCGGTGAGTTCGGCCTCGCCCTTGTCGGAACTCGGGTCGAATCCGTCGACATTGGCGTAAAGTGCGAAGAACGAATATGTGTTGTAGAGCGTTCCGAAGAATTTGCGGCGGATCTCGTCCACGCCTTCCTCGTCGAAGCGGAGGTTGTCCCAGGGCTGGGCGTTGGTGAGCATATACCAGCGCAGGGCGTCAGCTCCGTACTTGTCGAGAGCTTCGAAAGGATTGACGGCGTTGCCGAGGCGCTTGCTCATCTTGTTGCCGTTCTTGTCGAGGACAAGTCCGTTCGAAATCACGCTCTTGAAAGCGCATTTGTCGCTGACCATCGTGTTGATGGCGTGCAGGGTGAAGAACCATCCGCGGGTCTGGTCCACACCTTCGGCGATGAAGTCGGCGGTCTGTCCGAAGCAGGGTTTGCCGAGGTCCTTGAGGCCCTGCTGGGCGTAAGGCATCGCACCTGAATCGAACCACACGTCGATCAGGTCGGTCTCGCGGACCATCTTGCGGCCGCTGTCGGAAACCAGGAACAGATTGTCGGCGATGGGGCGGTGAAGGTCGATGCGGTCGTAGTTCTCCTTTGAGAAGTCGCCCGGCACGAAGCCCTTGTCCTTGAGATAGTTGGACTTCATTACGCCGGCAGCGACAGCCTTCTCGAGCTCGTCGTAAAGCTCGACAAGCGAACCTATGCATTTCTCTTCCTTGCCGTCCTCGGTGCGCCAGATGGGAAGCGGAGTGCCCCAGAAGCGGCTCCTCGAGAGGTTCCAGTCCTGAAGGTTCTCAAGCCATTTGCCGAAGCGTCCGGTGCCGGTGGATTCCGGTTTCCAGCGGATAGTCTTGTTGAGCTCTATCATCCTGGGCTGTACGGCGGTAGTGCGGATGAACCAGGAGTCGAGAGGGTAGTAGAGCACGGGCTTGTCCGTCCTCCAGCAATGGGGATAGCTGTGCACGTGCTTCTCTATCTTGAAGGCCTTGCCCTGCTGCTTGAGCTCGACGCAGAGGTCGATGTCGAGGGTAGGGTCGTCGGGGCCCAGATTGTCGTCGTAGGCATTCTTGACATACCTGCCTGCATACTGTCCGTAGCTTGCTGTGTCGACGCGCTCGCTGACGAAGTCCTTGTCGAGGTCCTCGATGCGGTAGAGCCTTCCGCTGCGGTCGACCATAGGCTGCTGGACGCCGTTGACATCGGTGAGCAGCATAGCCGGAACTCCGGACTGCTTGGCCACCTTGTTGTCATCCGCGCCGAAGGTCGGGGCGATATGTACGATGCCGGTACCTTCCTCGGTTGAAACGAAGTCACCGCAGATGACCCTGAGGCCGCCTTCGGCACATTTGACCCAGGGGATGAGCTGTTCGTAGCTGATGTCTTTCAGCTGGGAACCCTTGAACGATCCATCGAGGACGGTGAAGGGGTTCTTGTCGTTGAAGAGGGTGGGAACGAGAGCCTTGGCCACGATGTAGATGGCAGGTTCCTTCGTATAGGGATTGACGCTCTCGACGCGTACATATTCTATGTTGGGGCCTACGCAGAGGGCGGTGTTTGAAGGAAGTGTCCACGGGGTGGTGGTCCAGGCAAGGATGAAGACGGGCAGGGGACTGTCCGAGAACAGGGGTTGCGAAACGCTGTTCTTGATGACCTGGAACTGCACTACGCAGGTGGTGTCCTTGACATCGCGGTAGCAGCCGGGCTGGTTGAGCTCGTGGGTGCTGAGACCGGTTCCTGCAGCGGGCGAATAGGGCTGGATCGAGTAGCCTTTGTAGAGGTAGCCTTTCTTGTAGATGTCCTTCAGAAGGTACCACAGGGTCTCGATGTAGCTGTTGTCGTAGGTCACATAGGGGTTGTCAGTGTCCACCCAGTATCCGATCTTCTCTGTGAGGTCAACCCACTGGTCGGTATATTTCATCACCTCCTTGCGGCAGGTGCGGTTGTATTCCTCTACGGAGATGGTTTTGCCGATGTCTTCCTTGGTTATACCGAGCTTTTTCTCCACGCCGAGTTCGACGGGCAGTCCGTGGGTGTCCCAACCGGCCTTCCTTTCTACGAGGTAGCCTGTCTGGGTCTTGTAGCGGCAGATGGCGTCCTTGATGGAGCGTGCCATCACGTGATGGATGCCGGGCATTCCGTTTGCAGAAGGGGGACCTTCGTGGAATACGAACCTGGGCTGTCCCTTTCGCAGTTCAAGGGTGTTGCGGAAGGCGTTCTGTCTGCGCCATTTTTCCAGTATGCTGCGGTTAACCTCAACAAGGTCAAGCTGTTTGTACTCGGTAAAACTCATCTTTCAAATTTTGGAATTTGCAAAGATACTATAATTCCTTACTTTTGAGCAAGTTTTTGAGCTGACGCGAAAATGGGGATCATAGACATCGTCATAATATGCTGTTTCCTGCCGTCGCTGTACTTCGGCGCCAGGAACGGTTTCATCAAGCAGTTGATATCTCTGGTGATAATAGTGCTGGGCATCAAGCTGGCCATCTCTCTCAGCCCTCACGTGGCAGAGTGGCTCCAGAGCCGTGTCGAACTCCAGGCTACCTGGATTTCGGTCATCAGTTTCGCAGCGGTATTCGTTGCCGTCGCGCTTGTCGGTGCGCTGGTGGAGAAACTGCTGAGCGCAGTGATCGATGTCACTATGCTCGGATGGATCAACCGCCTTCTCGGCATCGTCTTCTCCCTGCTGAAGGTAGCCGTAGTGCTGAGCCTTCTGATCTATTTCGTCAATTCGGCAAATGAGCTCCTGGGCTTCCTAAGCGAGGAAGACATTGCCGATTCCAAATTCTTCAAGCCGCTTTTGGATTTGTCGGACCAGATATTTCCGGCTTTGAAGTCGCTTATCCAACAACACCAGTCTTCAGCCGCTCCGACAATAGTCGCGTAATTGTCGCCAGGCTATCTTTTTTTCTGTTTTTATTGACCTATTTTGCTCCTGCAAACGGGAGCGCAGGGAAGTTGTGCCGGCTTTTCGATGGAGGGGGGAAGAGCGGCCAGCGCAGGGATCGGAGTCTCCCGTTTCTTTGTGGAGACTATGGAAAGCAGCAAAAGGATAAAAGTCAAGGGAGTAAGGCAGCACGACGTCACCGACTGTGCGGTCGCCTGCATAGTGTGGGTGGCCCGGTGGTATGGCCTCAGTCTGCCTCTGGTGACCGTCCGTCAGATGTGCGGAGCCACGCCTCAGGGCACTACTATAAAAGGGGTGCTTGACGGCTGTGGAGCGATAGGCCTGGAAGCGAAGGCCTACAAGTCAGCGGCCAGGGACACCGAGGCGCTGCGGCACGTGCCTGCGCCGGCCATCCTTCATCTCGAAAAGGACGACGGCGTGCTGCACTTCGTGGTGCTGAGCGCCGTCAGCCACAAGGGGTTCGTGATAATGGACCCGGCCGAGGGAAAGCTCAGGACCGTGCCCGAGGAGTGGCTTGGCCGGCAGTGGAGCGGCTATGTGGTCCTGTGCAGCCCGTCCGACAGTTTCGTCAAAGGCGACCGGACGGTCAATCCTGTCCTCAGGCTGGCCCGCATCACGAAAGTTTACGGACGTCAGCTGGCCCTTACCCTGGCGGCCTCGATGTTATATATAATAATATCCCTCAGTACGGCTGTCTTCCTACAGAAGATAGTGGATGAAGTGATCCCGGCTGGAGAGGTTACGACCGTGGGGGTGCTGGCAGCGTTGATGGGAGTCCTCGCGCTCCTTGCATTCGCCTGCGGATACGGAAGGGCCATATCTGCCCTCCAGGCATCGGTGGGCATAGACTATTCGCTGGTGACCGGCTACCTGCATCACCTGTTCATCCTGCCGATGAGCTTTTTCACCCTTCGCGGAAGCGGAGAGCTTGCTTCCAGGGTGTACGATGCGATGAAGATACGATCCTTCATCGTCAACGGACTGACTACGCTGATGCTCAGCGTGTGTACTCTTGCCGTCTCTTTCGCCTTGATGTTCACATACTATTGGAAACTTGCCCTATTGATGCTGATGTTTATTCCTGTTTACACTGTCGTGTATTTCGTTTCCAACAAGGTGAACAGAAAGGCGAACAGAGACATCATCGAGGCTTCGGCGGCTTTCGAGGAGAAGACCGTGGAAGGAATCTCGGCCATCGGCACCATAAAGTATATGGGCGCGGAAGGACCGGTGTCGGCAGGTATCGACAGGCAGTACGCCAGGCTTTGCGACCGTATGTTCAAGGGCGGCCGCTGGGCGGGGATCTTCTCCGAATCGACCGAACTGCTGTCGAGGGCGTTGACCATAACCCTCCTGGGAGCGGGTTCAGTTTTCGTCTTCGCGGGCAGCCTGACAGTCGGCGAGCTCGTGTCGTTCTATTCGATGATCACCCTTTTCTCGGCTCCGATGGGTCAGCTTGTGGGCCTGAGTGGCAGTTATACCGAAGCCAAGGTGTCTGCCGAAAGACTGTTCGAGATAATGGATTTCGAGGAGGAGAATCCGGACGGTGCCGATCCGGCCGGTGTCAGGGGCAGCCTGGCCTTCGACGATGTCAGTTTCTCCTATCCGGGATGCAACTCCCTGATAGAACATTTCTCCGCGGTCTTCGAGGCAGGGAAGATAACTGCCGTGACGGGCGACAGCGGCTGCGGCAAGAGCACTCTGGCAGCCCTGGCTATGAGGGGCTACAGGCCTGTGGAAGGCAGCATAACCCTTGCCGGAGCCGACATTTCCCTGTACGGCCTGCGCCAGTGGAGGAACCGGACGGCTCTCGTGCCCCAGGAGTGCATACTGCTGAACGCGACGGTGTTGGACAATATCACAGGCGCCGAAAAGGATCCGGATATGCAGCGTATCGCCGAACTGCTCGTAACCCTCGACATGCAGGCTTTCGTGGCATCCCTTCCGATGGGGCTGCTGACGAAGGTCGGAGAGAGGGGAGCGTCCTTGTCCGGAGGGCAGAAGCAGCGCATCGCGCTGGCCAGGGCTCTCTACCGCAGGCCGCAGATGCTGATCCTGGACGAGGCTACGTCATCGCTCGACAGCGCAAGCGAGGCTGCCATCCTCAGGACTGTGCGGAAACTTGCGGACGAAGGGATGACAGTGATGATGATCACACACAAGAAAGACAATCTGGCAGTAGCAGATAAAGTGATAACTATGGGTGCGCACTCATAACAGGGTGATTCCTGCACACCCCTGAACTTGCAGGAGAAAGAACTTAACCTAATCATTACCATGGAAGAAAAAAGAATGAATGCGATCGGATTGGAGTTGATATCTTCTTCCGAGCTTGGTATCAGAGGCGGGACCACAGGTGATATGATCAAGAAGATCCTTGAGATCACGGTGGCGGTATGCGCTTTCGTAAAGAACTATTGGTCATCGATAGTCAAAGGTTATCGCGACGGTTATACCTATGGCTTGTAACAGGAGGGAATGAGCTATGGATACCTGGAAGAATTATTTCACGGAAATCAGTGCAGGGGAGTCTGTCCTGATAGTCGGAGGCGTGGACGGCAGTCTCAAGGAACTGCTCTATAATCTGGCCTTTTTCGTGGGAAGGTTCGTGAGACTGATCTTCGGCCCGAAGTTGCCGGTCTGACGGACGGTTCATAATCCTCGGATTGCGGCGGATTTCCTGTTAGGGAATCCGCTGCTTTCTTTTTTCGGTCAAAAACCCTACTTTTGAAGTTTGTAATGAAACAGAGTCTGATATTGTCCATAGAAACGAGCGGAGCCGCCTGTTCGGTGTCCCTGGCAAAAGGGGGAGAGGTGGTCGGTTCCGTGACTCTCGACGACAGCAACCGCCAGTCTTCGATGCTGGTGCCTGCCATAGAATCCCTTTTCAAACAGTGCTCGAGACCGATGTCGGAGTGCGACGCCGTCGCGGTCAGCAGCGGCCCCGGTTCGTATACCGGCTTGCGTGTGGGCGTTTCGACGGCCAAGGGCCTGTGCTATGGCCTGGGCAAACCTATGATTTCCGTTCCTACGCTCGAAATCCTGCTGGCGGAGGCCAGGTCTATGGAGCAATGCGCCGGCGCGGATTATTTCGTTCCTATGCTGGACGCCCGCCGTATGGAAGTTTATCAGGCTGTCTATGATGCCGACGGCAACTGCGTCGAAGAAGTTTCGGCCAAGGTGCTGGATGCCGGCAGTTACGCCGACCTGCTTCAGAAAGGCAGGGTGGTCTTCGTCGGCACGGGAGCCGGGAAATACTCAGATGCGTTCCCTCATCCCAACGGCATCTATGTGCCCTGCGTGCCGAAAGCAGGATTTATGGCTTCAGCCGCCCAGGCGGCATACGATGCCGGAAGGTTCGAGGACGTAGCGTACTTCGAGCCCTTCTATCTGAAGGAGTTTGTCGCCGTGGTCAAGAAAAATCCAATATAAATACATAACTTTACGTGATTTAAAGTCACATAACTGCAATATGAACAGAATTATCGAAAAGAAACTGCTTGCACAGAACATCTACCTGATCAGGGTGGAGGCTCCGCGCATAGCGGCATCTGCGCTGCCGGGACAGTTCCTGGTGGTCATCAACGATGCAAAAGGAGAAAGGATTCCGCTTACAATCAGTGATTACGACAAGGAAGCCGGCACTGTGGACATGGTCATCCAGCAGATCGGCGTGTCGACAAGGCTGCTTTGCTCACGCAATGTCGGAGAGAGCTATGCAAGCGTTCTCGGCCCCCTGGGAGTTCCGTCGGATTTCGTCAAGATGAGTGACGAAGAGCTCCGCGGCCGCAGGTATCTGTTCGTTGCAGGTGGTGTGGGTACAGCACCCGTCTATCCCCAGGCCAAGTACCTGCACGAAAGAGGTGCCGTGGTGGATGTGATCATCGGTGCGAAGACCAAGGACCTGCTGATATTCGAAGAGCCTATGAGCAAGGTCTGCACCAACCTCTATGTCTGCACCGACGACGGTTCATACGGCTTCGGCGGTCTTGTGACCAAGAAGATCGAGGACCTGCTCGGCCAGGGCAAGACATATGACCAGGCAGTGGCCATCGGCCCTATGATTATGATGAAGTTCGTGACGAAGACCTTGCAGCCTTCGGGCATTCCTTTGACCGTGAGCCTCAACACCCTTATGGTGGATGCTACCGGAATGTGCGGCGCGTGCCGTGTGACGGTTGGCGGCAAGACCCGTTTCGCCTGCGTGGAAGGCCCCGAGTTCGATGCCTATCAGGTCGATTTCGACGAGGCTATGCGCCGTCAGGGTATGTACAATGCCGAGAAAGTCGTTTCTCACACTCATAAATGTAAAATCGGGAGGAATTAACAATGCAAGACCGTTTCACAAGAGTAAAGGTAAGGGAGCAGGATCCCAAGGTCAGGGCTCACAATTTCGAAGAAGTATGTCTGGGTTATGACAAGGATGAGGCTATGCTCGAAGCAAGCCGCTGCCTGCATTGCAAGAAACCGATGTGCGTGGGCGCCTGCCCTGTAAACATACAGATTCCCGATTTCATCGAGCAGGTGAAGAACGGCGATTTCGCAGCTGCCGCCGAGGTCATCGCTCGCGACAGTTCGCTGCCCGCCATCTGCGGACGTGTATGTCCTCAGGAGACCCAGTGCGAAGGCAAGTGCATCCTCAGCAACAAGGGTGATGCGGTAGCCATCGGCAAGCTCGAGAGGTTCGTGGCCGACTGGTCGCGCGAGAACGGCGTCAAGTTCAACGAGTGCAAGCCCGCCAACGGCAAGAAGGTTGCCATAGTCGGCAGCGGTCCGTCAGGCCTTGCCTGCGCCACCGACCTTGCCAAGGCCGGTTTCAAGGTGCACGTCTTCGAAGTCCTCCACAAGGTCGGAGGTGTGCTTCAGTACGGTATTCCCGAGTTCCGTCTTCCCAAGGACAGGGTTGTAAGCCGCGAGGTTGAGGCCCTCAAGGACCTGGGCGTCGAGTTCGAGACCGACGTCATCGTAGGCCGTACCGTCACTGTCGACGACCTGATGGACAAGGAAGGCTATGACGCCGTGTTCATCGGCACCGGAGCCGGTCTTCCGAGATTTATGAATATTCCGGGCGAGAACCTGAACGGCGTGGTTTCTGCCAACGAGTTCCTGACCCGCAACAACCTTATGCACGCATACGAAGAGGGTTACGAGACTCCTATCTATGCAGGATCGAAATGCGTGGTGGTCGGCGGCGGTAACGTCGCTATGGATGCCGCCCGTACCGCCCTGCGTCTCGGAGCGGATGTCACCATAGTATACCGTCGTACGGAGACCGAGCTTCCGGCCCGCCGCGAAGAGGTCCATCACGCCAAGGAGGAAGGCATCGTCTTCAGTATGCTTTCCAACCCTGTCGAAGTGCTCGGCGACGACAAAGGCTGGGTAAGAGGCGTGCGCTGCATCCGGATGGAGCTCGGAGAACCCGATGCCAGCGGCCGTCGTTCTCCCATACCCGTGCCCGGTTCGGAATTCGACGTGGAGTGCGACGTAGTGATTATGGCGCTCGGTACATCTCCCAACCCTCTGATCGCTTCGACGACTCCGGGCCTCGAGACCAACCGCCACGGCTGCGTTGTCCTCAATGAGCAGGACCAGACCAGCCGCAAGCACGTCTATGCCGGCGGCGATGTGGTTACAGGTGCTGCTACCGTGATTTTGGCAATGGGCGCCGGCCGTAAGGCTGCAGCCGCCATTATGCGGGACCTCCTTCCTGAAGAATAACGTAGTGGGATGGGCGTAGGGAAGTGGATATCGGGTTTCCTGGGCTGGATGATGTTCGGCCCGATAGGCGGACTCGTGGGCTTTTTCCTCGGTTCGCTGGTCGAGAAGGGATCCTTTATCCAGATCGAGCAGGGCAACTCTCCATACGGCACCGGCACCGGCGGGGGCTATTCCCGCGAACAGCAGCGCACCGGGCAGCGCAACAGCTTCCTGATGAGCCTGCTGGTCCTTTCGACTGCTGTCATCAAGGCTGACGGGCATTTCGTAAAGTCGGAGCTGGAGTATGTCAAGAACTTCCTGCGCCAGAATTTCGGCGAGGAGGCTGCCGAGCAGGCCAAGGACATCATCAAGGGCCTTATGGAGAAGGACATCAACATCTATGAGGTAGGCTCGCAGATCCGTATGTATATGAACTACTCCCAGCGCCTGCAGCTCTTCCATTACCTGGTGGCTCTTGCCCAGAGCGACCACCGGGTGACCCAGGAAGAGATAGACGTGCTCGGAACGATAGCTTCGACCATCGGCCTGTCTACGGCCGACACGGAGTCCATTATGTCGATGTTCAAGAACGACCTCGAGTCTGCCTACAGGGTGCTCGAGATTACTTCTTCGGCCACTGACGACGAGGTTCGCAAGGCCTACAAGCGTATGGCGTTGAAGTATCACCCCGACAAGGTGTCCACCCTCGGCGAGGACGTGCAGAAAGCTGCCGAGGAGAAGTTCAAGAATGTCCAGGAAGCCTATGAGAAAATAAAGAAGGCCAGAGGTATGTCGTAGACATAGGGCGGCAATGCCGGAAAAATAGAATCTGTGATGAATTTTGTTTCTGCATTTTCATTACAGATTCTTTTTTTATATCTTTACAAGGATTAGCTTCCCAAAAAGCTTTTTTTGAAAATCAAATTTCTTATAATTAATATAAATAACTGATAAACAATAACTTATTATGACAAAATTCGAATTCAAACAGGGGTGCAAATATGCTATGCTGGTTCCGACAAGTATGGGATTGCGCATTACTCCCGGTGACGGTCAGCCCGTTCAATGCAGCGACGTGTTCAAACTTTACGCAACAAGTGCCGAGACCAACGTGGCCAGTGTATCATCTTATCTTGGACTTCCGGTGAAAGTGCTCACCACTTTTGTGGAAGGCAGTCCTTTCGCATCTTTCATCAAAGCCAATCTTCGCAGCCGTGGAATGGATTTCGAAGGAGTCGAAGTTCCTCAGGGCGGCCCTTGGGGCTATCGTCATCAGATCAACGTAGCCGACAGCGGTTTCGGTTCACGCGGACCCCGCGTATGGAATGACCGCGCCGGCGAAGTAGGACGTACCCTGAACGCCAAGGATTTCGACCTTGACCGCATCTTCGGCCAGGAAGGCGTGCAGATCGTACACCTCTCAGGCCTTATCGCAGCCCTCAGCCCCGAGACCACCAAGTTCTGCCTCGAGATAGCAAGAGCTGCCAAGAAATATGGTTCCAAAGTAAGTTTCGACCTCAATTACAGGGCATCATTCTGGATCGGCCGCGAGAAGGAACTCCACGATGCATTCAGCGAGATCTGCTCTATAGCTGACGTCCTCATCGGCAACGAGGAAGACTTCCAGCTCTGCCTCGGCATCGAAGGTCCCGAGGCCGGCGGAAAGGACATCGCAGCCAAGATCGAAGGCTTCAAGGAGATGATCAACCGCGTGCGCAAGGAATATCCCAACGCACAGGTATATGCAACTACCCTGCGTCAGGTGAACCACACCAACAGCCACAACTGGGGCGCCATCATGTTCGAAGACGGCAACTGGCACGTAGTAGAGCCTCGCGAGATCCACGTACTCGACCGCATCGGCGGTGGTGACGGCTTCGTAGGAGGTCTTCTCTATGCTATGCTCAGAGGCTGGGAGCCCGAGAAATGGATCCAGTTCGGCTGGGCTACCGGTGCACTTGCAACCACTATGCTCACCGACTATGGCCAGCCTGCCGACGAGGATCAGGTTTGGAGCATCTGGAAAGGCAACGCCCGTGTTAAACGCTAGACCGTCCGCACTATGCTGTACTACGCAAGAGGTTCGAAGAACGACAATATAACTCCCGACGAGGTCCGCGCTGCGCTCAAGCAGGTGTTCGACGCTATGGGACCCAGGAAACGCGTCCTGGCCATCCCTCCGGATTTCACCCGCTTCAACTCGTACGCAGGCCCCATCACCGAGATGGTCTATGACTATTTCCAGGACAGGCTGACCGATGTCATGCCGGCCCTGGGAACTCACAGCCCTATGACCGACGAGCAGATCAAGACTATGTTCGGCCATACTCCCCGCGAGTTGTTCCGCGTACACGACTGGCGCAATGACGTCGTGACCGTGGGCCGCGTGCCTGCATCATATGTGGAAGAGATTTCAGAAGGCAAGCTTCACTACGACTGGCCTGCCCAGCTGAACAAGCTTCTGCTCGACCCCTCGTTCGACCTCATCCTGTCCATCGGTCAGGTTGTGCCTCACGAGGTTGTCGGAATGGCCAACTACACGAAGAACCTGTTCGTCGGAGTAGGAGGCAGCGAAGGCATCAACAAGAGCCACTTCATCGGTTCTTCCTATGGCATGGAACGCCTTATGGGCCGTCCCGGCGGTCCGGTGCGTGCCGTATTCGAGTATGCAAGGCAGAACTTCATCCCCCAGCTCCCCGTGGTCTACATCCAGACCGTCCTTGCCAAGAACAACGAGACCGGCAAGATGGAGCTCAAGGGACTTTTCATCGGTGACGACTCCGAGTGCTTCCGCAAAGCCTGCGAACTGTCGATGGAGACCAACTTCATTATGCTCGACCGTCCCATCAAGAAGTGCCTCGTATACCTCGACCCCGAGGAGTTCAAGAGCACCTGGCTCGGCAACAAGGCTGTATACCGTACCCGTATGGCACTCGCCGACGGAGCAGACCTCATAATCCTGGCTCCCGCGCTCAAGGAGTTCGGTGAGGACAAGACCATCGACGGCCTTATCCGCAAATACGGCTACAAGGGCACTCCCCACACTCTGGAATGCACCGATGCAAACCAGGATCTCCAGGACAACCTGGGAGCTTCGACACACCTCATCCACGGTTCGTCAGAAGGACGTTTCAACATCACCTACTGTCCTGGCGACGGTATGACCCGCGAGGAGATAGAAGGTGTCGGCTTCCGCTACTGCCACTACGACGATATGGTGGCCCGCTATCCGCTCGAAAGCCTCAAGGACGGCTGGAACACTATGCCTGACGGTGAGGAGATCTACTACATTTCTAACCCGGCGCTGGGACTCTGGGCGCATCCCGACAGATTCAAAGACTAACCAATTCAAGAATAAATAATATTAAATACTAATGGAGAAAAAATCTGACATTGGCCTTATCGGCCTGGCGGTGATGGGTGAGAACCTGGTGCTCAATATGGAAAGCAAGGGTTTCCGCGTAAGCGTCTTCAACCGTACCGTATCTAAAGTTGAAAATTTCATGAATGCCCGCGCCAAGGGTAAGAACATCTATGGCGCCATGTCACTCGAAGACCTCGTGGCTTCACTGGAGCGTCCGCGCAAGGTGATGCTGATGGTCAAGGCCGGACAGGCTGTAGACGATTTCATCGACAAGCTCATCCCGCTGCTCGAGCCCGGTGACATCATCATCGACGGCGGTAACACCCACTATCCCGACACAAACCGTCGTACCGCATACGTAGAGAGCAAAGGTCTGCTCTACATCGGTACCGGCGTTTCAGGCGGTGAAGAGGGTGCCCTCAAGGGCCCGTCACTGATGCCCGGCGGTTCTAAGGCTGCATGGCCCATCGTGGCTCCGATCTTCCAGAAGATCTGCGCCCAGGTGGCTGACGGCCCCTGCTGCGACTGGGTAGGTGAGAACGGTGCCGGTCACTTCGTAAAGATGGTCCACAACGGCATCGAGTACGGCGATATGCAGCTCATCTGCGAGTGCTACCAGATTATGAAGGACCTGCTCGGTATGAGCAATGAGGAAATGAGCGAAGTGTTCACAGAGTGGAACAAAGGCGACCTCGACAGCTATCTTATCGAGATCACCCGCGACATCCTCGCATACAAGACTCCGGAAGGCGAAGCAGTTGTCGACTTCATACTCGACACCGCAGGCCAGAAGGGTACCGGCAAATGGACTGCCATCTCGGCTCTCGACCAGGGCGTTCCTTTGACTCTGATCTCAGAGGCCGTGTTCGCACGCTGCCTGTCAGCCCAGAAAGACGAAAGGGTTAAGGCTTCCAAGGTTCTTGTAGGCCCGAAACCTGCTTTCAAGGGTGACAAGAAGGCATTCCTTGCAGACCTCCAGAAGGCTCTGTTCGCAGCAAAGATCATCTCTTATGCTCAGGGTTACACTCTGATGCGTGCAGCTGCCAAGGAGTACGGCTGGGATCTGAACTACGGCGGAATCGCTCTTATGTGGCGCGGCGGCTGCATCATCCGTTCAGTTTTCCTCGGCAAGATCAAGGATGCGTTCACCAACAATCCTGCTCTCGAGAATCTTATGGTGGATCCTTTCTTCTGCAAGAAACTCGAGGATGCACAGGCCGGCTGGCGCAACGTGCTCGCTACTGCTCTCACCAACGGTATTCCCGTTCCGGCTCTTACTGCAGCCCTTACCTATTACGACGGATACCGCTGCGACCGCGTTCCCGCAAACCTGCTCCAGGCTCAGCGCGACTACTTCGGCGCACACACTTACGAGCGTACCGACCGTCCCCGTGGAGAGTTCTTCCACACCAACTGGACCGGACACGGCGGAGATACCATCTCTGGTACCTACACTGCTTAGTGTCGTTGACAAGACCCGGCTTCTTCCGGGAAAGGAGAAGGATGGCTGCTCTGCAGTCATCCTTTCTTTTTAATAATCGGTGAGGTTCTTATACAGGGCCGTCAGGAAGGAAGCTTCTTGAAGAAGCGAGTTATGACGATGGCGGCGAGGACGGCGGACAGCACGTCTGCAACTGCCTGAGCCATCTCTACGCCCTGCAGGCCCAGCAGCAGCGGAAGGATCAGAATGGCCGGAATGAAGAAAAGGCCGTTGCGTGACATAGCCATTATGTTGGCTTCCCAGGGGTGCCTTGTGGTCTGGAGGGTCATATTCGTATACATTACGAAGGGCACGAGGGCGAGGGTGCCCATCTGCCAGCGAAGAGCGGCGGATCCTACTGCGATTACCTCGGGGTCATTGCGGAAGAATCCGACCAGCGCCTCCGAGAAAATGAATCCGGCCGCGGCGCATATCAGCATCAGGGCTGTGCCGAGCTTGAGGACGAACATAAAGCCCTTCCGCACCCTGTCATACAGGCCGGCTCCGTAGGAGAAGCCGCAGAGAGGCTGGAAGCCGTGTCCGAGCCCGATGGTGACGGCCAGGAAGATGAAGGCGAGCCTGCCGACTATCGACATTCCGGCGATGGCTCCGTCGCCGTATACTCCTGCAGCGTTGTTCATAAGGGCCACGCTGATGCTGGCAAGTCCCTGCCTGGTGAGGGAAGGGGTGCCTCCTGCCAGAATCTCGTTGAAATACTTGCCGCTCCAGCTGAAATTGCGCAGGTCGAGCCTGACTCCGTCAGCTTTGCGGTGCATCAGAAGCAGGACGAAGAAGCTGAAAGCCTGACCTGCCAGGGTGGCGATGCCGGCTCCGCTGATGCCCATGCCGAACACGAAGATCAGGATAGGGGCAAGGACCACGTTAAGCAGGGCTCCCGATATTATGCCCCACATCGCGTATGCGGCATTCCCTTCGAAGCGCATCTGGTTGTTGAGCACTATGGCTCCCATAATGAAAGGAGTGGCAGCAAGGACGTAGAACAGGTAGGACATCGTGTCGGGCAGGATGGTGGGAGTGGATCCGAGAAGGACCGACAGTGGCCGGAGGAAAATGATGCCGGCAAGTCCGATCACGATACCTGCAAGCATGGACAGCACAAGCGCGTACACTGCCATCTCCCCGGAACTTTTCCTGTTGCGTGCGCCGAGCTCCCTCGAGATGTAGTTGCCGGAGCCCTGGCCGAACAGGAATGCGATGGCCTGGATCACCGACATAGCCGAGAAGCTGACACCTACCGCGGCGGTGGCCTGTGTGCTTATGCGCCCCACATAGAAAGTGGAAATGATGCTGTAGATGCTTGTCACAAGCATACTTATGACGGCGGGGAGGGCCATCGACAGGATAGCCTTGGAAACCGGACCTTCGGTGAGCAGCTTGTGGTTGTCTTTCTTTGCCATAGAGCAATGCAAAAATAATATAGTTTCTTACCTTTGAAAGAAAAAAGATTGACAGCAATGACACTCGAACAACAGATACAGGAAGACATCAAGGCGGCTATGAAGGCCAAGGATGCTGTGGCTATGGCAGCCACACGCGCCATCAAGGGCGAAATACTTCTCTTCAAGACCAGCGGAGCCGGTGTAGATGAAGTCACCGACGGCGACATCCTCAAGATGATCCAGAAGCTCGTCAAGCAGCGCAAGGAATCTGCCGAGCAATATGTGGCCGCAGGTCGTCAGGAACTGGCAGACAACGAGCTTGCCGAAGCTGCAGTGATGGAGAGATATCTCCCCAAACAGCTTTCAGCCGAAGAAGTGAAGGCGAAGATTCAGGAGATAATCGCCCAGGTCGGAGCCACTTCCATCAAGGATATGGGCAAGGTGATGGGAGCTGCCAACAAGGCTCTCGCAGGACTTTCAGACGGCCGTACCATCTCAGGCATAGTAAAGGAACTTCTCAGCTAGGGTGGTCACACTCATCCTGATAATTGTCACAAGCGTGGTGAGCTTCCTGTGTTTCAACGGGAGGCTGAACTTCCACGCGCTGAAATTCAACGCCTACGAAGTATGGCACAGGAAGCAGTGGCACCGGTTGCTGACCTACGGATTCGTGCACGGAAGCTGGGGCCATCTGCTGTTCAATATGCTCACCCTGTATTTCTTCGGTACGGTGGTGGAGCAGTACTTTGCGGCAGCGTTCGGCTCATCCGGAACGGTGCTGTATGTAGTTATATATGTCACCGCCCTGCTCGTATCCACTCTCGGCGACCTGTTCAAGTTCAGGAACGATCTTAACTACAGTGCCGTGGGTGCGTCCGGTGCGGTGTCGGCCGTCCTGTTCGCTTCGATCCTTTTCGAACCCAGGATGGGAATCTACATCTTCTTCATCCCCATTCCGATACCCGGCTACATCTTCGCGCCTCTCTATCTGCTCTATTGCTGGTATATGGCCAGGCGCAACATCGACAATATAGGCCACTCGGCCCACTTCTGGGGTGCTGTCTACGGATTCCTGTTCCCCCTCGTATGCAGGCCTGACATCTTCTCTCATTTCCTCTCGCAGCTGGGTTTGTAGCAGAAGTTTGCTATCTTTGCCGTATGCTTATACTCATCATCACCCTCATTACAGTTGCCGTGTTCGCAATACTGATAGTACTTGCGGGCTTGAAAGGCTTTTTCAAGGGTGCGACAGAGGAGTTCCATCGCCAGCGCAGCATATGGACAAGGATGGTCCGCAGATTCAAGGCAAGCAGTATCTGGCGCAAGCGACGCAAGAGTGCCAAGGGGCTTCCTAAAGAAGATGCCCAGGACGTAGAAGAGCTGTAATCGGAGCCTGTGTCGCGAGGCTATTCGTTAGGAAAATTGAAGTAAGTGTCGGGATAGGGCTCGTCTGCAAGGATGAAGTGCCACCACTCGGTGGTCAGAGGCCTGAATCCCGCATTTATCATAAGCTGTCGCAGATACATCCTGTTGGCATACTGCTCGGGAGTGATGTCCCTGTAGTCAGGATGCGAGAGTTCCCCGAAGTAATCGAAAGTTCCGCCCATATCCACGTTGTGGCCGGTGCGCATATCGAAAAGGGTGAGGTCTATGGTGCTGCCTCTCGAATGTCCTGAACGCGAGGCGATATATCCCTGGTCGAACAGAACGGACTTGTCAAGGTCCGGATAGAAATATTCCTTCATCCTAGTGTCATCGATGTCCTTTGCCCAGGCCTTGAAATGGTCCACGGCCATCTGGGGACGGTAGGCATCGTAGACGCGGATGCGGTAGCCGTCCTTGAGGGCGGCGTCGCTGGCCTTCTTGAGGGCCTCGGCTGCCTCACGGGTGAAATAGGACACGGGTGCATTGTAGCCATTGATGCGGTCACCCACGAAATTGTAGGTGCTGTAGTAGCGGACTTCGAGCATCACGTCCGGAATCTCTTCGGCTATGTTGACGAAGCCGGACTTGTCGAGCGACGGATCCGGAGTCATTCCGCAGGTCAGTGCGACCAGGCAGGTGAGGGCCAGACAGGCAATGAAAGAATTGGTTTTCATAGCGGTACAATTGTACGTTGAGACGCCAAAAGTACTAAATAATCAGATTATATGGCTATTTTTGCACTCAAATGGCTGAAAACGATATCATAGACCTGATGATGCACCACGGTGTGAAACCCACCGCCAACCGCATCCTAGTCGCCGCTACGCTCCGTGATGGCGGCAGGCCTATGTCGATGATGGAGCTCGAGGAGGAGATAGGCACCATCGACAAGTCCGGCATAAGCAGGACTCTTGCCCTGTTCCGGGAGCAGCACCTTGTCCATACTATCCAGGACGGAGGAGACGGGGTGCGCTATGAACTCTGCCACAGCCATTCCGACGGCCACGACGACGATGCCCACGTGCATTTCTACTGCACCCGCTGCCGCAAGACCTTCTGCCTCGAAGACATCCCCATTCCCGACGTTTCGCTGCCTGAAGGTTATGACGGCGATTCGGTCAACTATATGGTGAGCGGCATCTGCCCGGCCTGCCGCAAACTTTGCAACTGAGTTGCAGGGGAGGCCCTCTATCTTTGCCATCGTAAACGAGAACAGAGATATGGCACACGAACACCACCACAATCACGAAGAAGAGAATGAAACCCGCAGCAGCCTGATAAGGATTGCCGCTGCCTCACTGCTGCTTGTCGCAGCCGTCATAGTCGAGAAGAAGACCAGCCTGCCCGCCTGGCAGCTGCTTCTGGTCTATCTGGTCCCGTATCTGGTGGCCGGATGGGATACGCTGAAGGAGGCTGCCGAAAGCCTGGCGCACGGCGAGGCGCTGGACGAGAATTTCCTGATGAGCGTGGCCACCCTCGGCGCGCTGGGTATCGGATTCCTGCCGGAAGCTGCCACCCAGTTCCCCGAGGCCGTCTTTGTGATGCTCTTCTTCCAGATAGGAGAGTTGTTCGAAGGTATTGCAGAAGGACGCAGCCGCAAGAGCATAGCGCATCTGATGGATATCTGCCCCGACACTGCAAACCTGGAAGGCGAAGACGGAATAAGCGTCGTGCGCTGCGAGGAGTTGAAAGCCGGGGATATGATAGTGGTCAAACCGGGAGAGAAAGTGCCTGTGGACGGAATTGTGATCGAGGGAGAATCATCTCTCGACACTTCTGCCCTGACCGGTGAAAGCGTGCCCAGGATAACGTCGCAGGGCGATGAAATCCTTTCCGGCTGTGTGAATCTCAGCGGAGTGCTCCGCGTGAAGGTTACGAAGGAGTTCGGCGAATCGACGGCATCCCGCATCCTCGAACTCGTCGAAAACGCCGCTGACCACAAGTCCCGCAGCGAGAATTTCATCACCCGTTTCGCAAAGATATATACGCCCATAGTCGTGGCTGCAGCCGTGCTGCTGGCCGTGATTCCGCCGCTGTTCGGCGGGGCTTTCTCAACCTGGCTCTACCGTGCCCTGATGTTCCTTGTGGTTTCCTGCCCCTGCGCCCTCGTGCTCAGCGTGCCCCTTGCATTCTTCGGAGGCATAGGCGGAGCGTCCCGCAAGGGTATCCTCGTCAAGGGCTCCAACTATCTGGAGGCTCTTTCAAGGATGAAGACCGTAGTGTTCGACAAGACAGGAACCCTTACGGAAGGAGTTTTCGAGGTGGTCGCCGTGCATCCCGAAATCATAGAAGAGAAGGAACTGCTGCATCTGGCAGCCCACGTGGAGCGTTTCAGCACCCATCCAATCGCTGCCTCCCTCCGTGCCGCCTATCCCGAAGAGGATGACGGTTGCGAGATAGAGGATGTGCAGGAAGTGTCCGGCAAGGGCATCAGCGCCACCGTCAACGGACGCAGGATACACGTAGGCAACAGCTCGATGATGGAATTCACCGGCACCAGCTGGCATCCCTGCGAAAAGACAGGGACCGTGATCCACGTCAGCCGTGAAGGAACATACCTCGGACATATAGTTATTTCCGACCGCATAAAGTCAGATGCCGCACAGGCCATCCTGGACCTCCGGAATCTCGGCGTGACCAGGACCGTGATGCTCACCGGTGACCACGAGGATGTGGGAAGGGCCGTGGCTGCGGAGACAGGCATCGACGAATGGCACGCAGGCCTGATGCCCGCCGACAAGGTGAGCCGCGTCGAAGGACTGCTGGCCTCGAAACCCGAAGGAAGTACG
>JAGCFF010000132.1 GCA_017650285.1 Bacteroidales bacterium | reverse complement strand
ATGTTCCACCCGCGGTAGTTCAGGACGGTCTTCTGCCTGCCGCAGCTGATGACCTTATCCTCTCCGGAATATGAGAATGCGTGGCGCTTGTCGTAGAGGAACACCTCTCCCTTCTCCGTGACGAAATAGAAACGGTTGAAGAAGAGTTCACCCTCCTTTACGATGGCCGAGCCGGCGATGGCGCAGCCCAGCTGCGATGCACGGGCCTTCATAGCCTCGAGCGTCGCCCCGCCGGCTGCAGGCTCTGCAAAGGCCTGGTCGAAGGTGTATGCGGTGTTGAAACACTCCGGGAAGACGAAGATGTCCGGAGCGCCGTGGGCAGCCGCATAGCTGCCGACAGCTTCATCGAAAGCCCTCAGGTTGTAGCGAGGGTCCTCCCAGCGGGAATCCAACTGACATAGTGCTAGTTTCATAGCAAGGCGCAAGTTCCGCTAAGATACAAAAAAAGACGGCTGCTTGAGCCGTCTTCTTTAAACTGTATCAGGTAAAAACTATTTCTTTGAGAAAAATTCTTTAGCCTTGTCCACCGGAACGAGATCCTCGTCAAAAGCATAAGCACCGGTGCGCTCTGATTTGACCATGCGGATGCACTTCACTACATTTTTCTGCTGTTTGTCACCGCGGAAACCTGCAACTGCTTTCTTTGCCATAATACTTGGATTTTAAAGATTATTTAATCTCGCGATGGAGGGTTACCTTCCTAAGATAAGGATTGTATTTCTTGCGCTCCAGACGCTCGGTAGTGTTCTTTTTGTTCTTGGTGGTTACGTATCTTGAGATACCCGGAACACCGCTTTCTTTCTGCTCGGTGCATTCCAGAATAACCTGTACCCTGTTACCTTTCTTTGCCATAGCCGTGTGATATTAAACGATGTCGATTAAACCTTTTTCCTGTGAACGTTTAAGGGTTGCAGCAAGACCGTTCTTGTAGATGGTCTTCATACCGTTGCAAGACACCTTAAGAGTGACGAACCTCTTCTCCTCCTCTGACCAGAACTTCTTGGTTTTCAGGTTAGGAGCGAATTCGCGTTTTACACGCCTTCTTGAATGGGAAACGTGGTTTCCTATCATTCTGGTCTTTCCTGTAACTTGACAAACTCGTGACATAGTATACTATTTTTATATATTATCTGCTTTTGGGGGCTGCAAATATCAAGAATTATTTTTTAATACGCAAATTATTTTTGCTTTAAAACAATCTTGAACAGACGATTCCACCTGATATTGCCCGGGAAGGACTTGTTCTGGTCCGTAGAAAGCCATATTACAGAGGGTTTGCCCACGATATGAGTCTTGGGAACGAAGCCCCAGTAACGGGAATCAAGGGAATTGTGACGGTTGTCGCCCATCATGAAATAATAATCATACTTGAAGGTGTAGCTGTCGGCCTGCTGCCCGTTGATGAAGTACTTTCCGTCCTTCTCTTCGAAGTCGTTGTCCTCATAGACGTCGATGATGCGGCGGTAGAGGGCGATGTTGCTCCGGTCGAGGGTAACGGTAGCGCCTTTCTTCGGGATCCACAGGGGACCGTAGTTGTCCCTGGTCCAGCCGGTGTTCGTGAACGGGAAGAGCATCAGCATCTCCTGGCTGCCTGAGGGATAACTCGTCTCGAGGTTGCCTGTCACCGACACGACGTTCTTGAGGGCCTTCACCTTCTCGAGGGCTTCGGCGGTCAGGAAGAGCGAAGGATAGCCGGGCATATTGGTGTTGTACCAGGACTCGCCGAGGTTCACCCCGATCTGCGAAAGCACTTTCGGGTTGATGGGAGATCCGTCGGTCACCACAGCGTAGCTGTACTGTATGCCCTTGTAGTCTTTCTGCTTGCTGCCGTTGACATACACCTCTCCGTCAAGCACCCTGAGAGAATCTCCGGCGACGGCCACGCAGCGTTTCACATAGTGGTCGGTCTTGTCGGAAGGGCGGGTGATTATGGGGCCGTATGTCCTCTCGGTGTATTCCTTTCCGTTGTAGCGGACGTGCATATAGTAGTCGTCTGCCGGAAGTTTGGAAAGGACGCTGTCACCGTGGGGGAAGTTGAAGACCACATAGTCGTCGCGCTTCACTTCGGAGAAACCCTTGAGCCTGCGGTAATCCTTCTCGAAGCCTTCCACATAGCACTTCTTGAGCGTACCCGGGAAGACGTTATGCATAAAGGGCATCGAGATGGGATGCTCGGGCACCCTCGGTCCGTAGCTCAGCTTGTCCACGAAGAGGAAGTCGCCCGTCATCAGGCTGGCCTCCATCGACGATGAAGGGATCTTGAAAGACTGGAAGAAGAAGATGTTGATGAAGGTGACGAAGATCACGGCGAAAATGATGGAGTCGAGCCATTCATTCCAGCTGCTGCGCTTCTCCCCTTCCTTGTAGCGTTTCTTCCAGAAGTTCCAGTGTACCTTCTTGGTGATGAAGATGTCGAAGAGCACTGCGAGGCCCAGAAGCCACCAGTAATTCCCCAACCAGATCACCCATAGAACATAGAGTACGGCCCAAAAACCGAACCGTACCCATTTGTTCTTCAAGTATGATTTTTTATCAGCCAAGTTTATTCCTTAACTGAATTCACAATTGCTTCGAATGCTTTAGGATCATTCATCGCCAGGTCGGCAAGCACCTTGCGGTTGAGGCCGACGTTCTGGGCGTTGAGCTTACCCATGAACTGAGAGTATGTCAAACCGTGCTGGCGTGCAGCAGCGTTGATACGGGTGATCCACAGTGAACGGAAATTGCGTTTCTTGTTCTTGCGGTCGCGGTATGCGTAAGTAAGACCCTTCTCGTAGGTATTCTTCGCAACGGTCCAGACATTCCTTCTTGAAAGGAAATTGCCTTTGGTCTCTTTAAAGATTTTTTTGCGGCGTGCTCTTGAAGCTACCGAATTTACACTTCTAGGCATAATTCTGTGTTTTTGAATGTCAGCGCCGGGCAGTTCCCGGACTTGTCAGCTGTCCACTCGGTTAATAAAATAATTTACTTGACCAGCAGAGTCCTTACTCTCTTAGTGTCTGCAGGGGTAACGATGGCGATGTGGCCGAGGTTCCTCTTCTGCTTGTTGGTCTTCTTGGTGAGAATGTGGCTGTGATAAGCGTGTCTTCTCTTGATCTTACCGGATCCGGTGAGCGCAAAACGCTTCTTTGAACCGGAATTCGTTTTCATTTTAGGCATTTCGAAAAAATTTATTTGTTATCGTTAATGTTCTTACTTCTTGGAAACCGGACCGATCATCATGATCATCCTCTTTCCTTCCAGCTTGGGCAGCTGCTCCACCTTGCCGTAGTCTTCGAGTTCGATCGCAAACCTGAGCAAAAGCTTCTCTCCCTGCTCGGAGAAGAGTATCGAACGTCCCCTGAAGAACACATAAGCCTTGACCTTGCTGCCTTCCTTGAGGAAGTTGATGGCGTGCTTGAGCTTGAACTGGAAGTCGTGCTCGTCGGTCTGGGGTCCGAAACGTATCTCCTTTATCACCACCTTCGATGCATTTGCCTTCTGCATCTTGGCCTTCTTGCGCTGCTGATACTGGAACTTCTGATAGTCAATAATCTTGCAAACGGGGGGATCGGAGTTGGGCGAAATCTCGACCAAATCCAATTCCTGAGCTTCAGCCATGTCCAGAGCTTCCCTCAGAGAGTAGATGCCCTGTTCAACATTATCTCCCACTACGCGCACCTGGGGTGCGGTGATTTCCTCATTGATGCGGTTCCTGTCCTCGTTCTTAGAATTACGCTGGGCGTTGGAATTTTTCTTCTGAGGTGTGGGTTTGGGCCGCGGTGGCCGATAGTTGGAAGTTGCTATATTGGTATCCTCCTAATTAAGTTGTTGGTAAATCTCGTCCTTTATCAGTTTCACAAATTCTTCAATCTTCATAGTGCCGACGTTGACTCCACCCTGCTTGCGAACTGAGACTGTACCTGCTTCGGCTTCTTTCTCTCCGACTATGAGCAGATACGGGATCCTCTTCATCTCATTCTCGCGTATCTTCTTGCCAATGGTCTCGTTACGGTCGTCTATTGCGGCGCGAATTTCGTAATTATTAAATAATTCGCAAACTTTTTTTGCAAAATCGTTATACTTCTCACTCAGCGACATAACTACCACTTGCTCAGGAGCCAACCACAACGGAAGCTTGCCGGCGGTGTGCTCGAGGAGCACGGCCACGAAGCGTTCCATAGAGCCGAACGGAGCGCGGTGGATCATCACGGGCCTGCTGCGCTTGTCGTCAGAGTCGATGTATTCGAGCTCGAAACGCTCGGGCAGGTTGTAGTCCACCTGGATGGTGCCCAGCTGCCATTTGCGTCCGAGGGCGTCCTTCACCATAAAGTCGAGCTTCGGGCCGTAGAAGGCGGCCTCGCCGAGTTTCACGGTGGTGTTCAGGCCCTTCTCGGCTGCAGCCTCGATGATGGCGCTCTCAGCCTTGGCCCAGTTCTCGTCGGTGCCTATGTATTTCTCCTTGTCCTCCGGGTCGCGGAGTGACACCTGCGCCTCGTACTCCTTGAAATCCAAGGTCTTGAAGACGTAGAGGATGATGTCGATCACTTTGCAGAACTCTTCCTTGATCTGGTCGGGACGGCAGAAGAGGTGGGCGTCGTCCTGGGTGAAACCGCGCACGCGGGTAAGTCCGTGCAGCTCGCCGCTCTGCTCATATCTGTAGACGGTTCCGAACTCTGCGAAACGCAGGGGCAGGTCCCTGTACGAGCGGGGTTTGCTGCGGTATATCTCGCAGTGGTGAGGGCAGTTCATAGGTTTGAGCAGATACTCCTCCCCTTCCTGCGGAGTGGTGATCGGGCGGAACGAATCGGCACCGTAGTGTGCCCAGTGGCCTGAGGTCACATAGAGTTCCTTGCTTCCGATATGCGGAGTGATGACCGGCAGGTAGCCGTATCTCTTCTGGACTTTCTTGAGGAATTCCTGCAGGCGGTCGCGCAGGTCGGCGCCTTTCGGCAGCCAGAGCGGCAGGCCCTGTCCCACCCTGCTTGAGAAGGTGAAGAGCTCCAGTTCCTTGCCGAGCTTGCGGTGGTCGCGCTTCTTGGCCTCCTCGAGCAGCACGAGGTATTCGTCGAGCATAGACTTCTTGGGGAAGGTTATGCCGTAGATGCGGGTGAGCATCTTGTTGTGCTCGTCTCCGCGCCAGTATGCTCCGGCGATCGAGGTCAGCTTGATAGCCTTGATGACAGAGGTGTCGCGAAGGTGCGGGCCGCGGCAGAGGTCGGTGAACGAACCGTTGGTGTAGAAGCTGATGTGACCGTCTTCCAGGCCTTCGATCAGTTCGCACTTGTACTGGTCGCCTTTCTCGGTGAAGGTCTTGAGGGCCTCGGCCTTGGGAACGTCCTTGCGCACGAAGTGCTGGCCCTGGCGGGCGAACTCGGTCATCTTGTCCT
>JAGCFF010000131.1 GCA_017650285.1 Bacteroidales bacterium | reverse complement strand
TGGAGCACATCCGCCGCAGGCTTTCTATGTACATAGGACGCAGGGGAGACGGCAACAATCCCATCGACGGTATCTATGTTCTCACCAAGGAGGTCGTCGACAACTCGATTGACGAGTTCGCGATGGGCTTCGGCAAGCGCATCGAGATCACGCTCGCAGACAACTGCCTTACGGTGAGGGATTACGGCCGCGGCATCCCGCTGGAGTCGGTGGTGGATGCGGTCAGCAAGCTGAACACAGGCGCCAAGTTCGACAACGCCGTGTTCAAGAAATCAGTGGGTTTGAACGGCGTGGGCCTGAAGGCTGTCAATGCGCTTTCGAGCAGCTTCACCGTCCAGGCTTTCCGCAACGGACGCACGGTCAAGGCCAGCTTCGAGCGCGGCAAGCTCCTGCACAGCGAAGAGACCGACACGAACGAGAAGAACGGCACGATGGTGAGCTTCATTCCCGACGAGGAAATCTTCCCGGGCTACGCCTTCCAGAACGACATCCTCGTGACGATGTTCAAGAACTACGCTTATCTGAACGTCGGCCTGCAGCTCATCTTCAACAAGGAAGTCTACAAATCCGAGAACGGTCTGCTCGACCTGCTGAACGAGAACCTCGACGAGCAGCCGCTCTATGAACCCATACATCTCAGCGGTCCGGACATCGAAGTGGTCATCACCCACGGCCTGAAATACGGCGAAAACATATTCTCTTTCGTAAACGGCCAGAACACCATACTCGGCGGTACCCATCTGGCGGCCTTCAAGGAAGCCCTCGGCAAGACGCTGAAGGAATTCTTCAAGAAGGACTTCACTCCGGCCGATACCCGTCAGTCCATTATCGGAGCCATCAGCATCCGAGTTCAGGAGCCTGAGTTCGAGGCGCAGACCAAGGTGCAGCTCGGCAGCAAGAATATGTCGAAGGACGGTCCGACCATCCAGAAGTTCGTGGGCGACTTCATAAGCAAGGAGCTTGACAACTATCTTCACCAGCATCCCGCGACAGCCGACATAATGCTGCAGAAGATAATGGAGTCGGCAAAAGAGCGCAAGGCCATCCAGGGCATACGCAAGGAGGCCAAGGAGCGCATCAAGAAGGCTTCCCTCAACAACAAGAAGCTCAGCGACTGCAAGGTCCATTTCACCGACAAGGGGGAGGACGCTGCGCGCTCTATGATCTTCCTCACCGAGGGCGACTCTGCTTCCGGCTCCATCAAGAAGATCCGCAACACCGTGAACCAGGCAGTATTCAGCCTCAAGGGAAAGCCTCTGAACAGCTACAAGGCTTCCAAGAAGGACGTTTATGAGAACGAAGAACTCTCGCTGCTGCAGGCGGCCCTCAATATAGACGAAGACATCAACAATCTCCGCTACAATTACGTGGTGATTGCCACCGATGCCGATATGGACGGAATGCACATCCGCCTGCTTCTTCTGACCTTCTTCCTCAAGTTCTATCCTGAGCTGGTGCGCGCGGGTCACGTCTACATCCTTCAGACTCCTCTGTTCAGGGTGGCGGACAAGGCGCACAACATCTATTGCTACAGTTCTTCCGAGAAAGATGCAGCCACCAAGAAGCTTGGCAAGAATGCACAGGTGACCCGTTTCAAAGGCCTCGGTGAGATTTCACCCGACGAATTCAAGGGTTTCATAGGGGACGACATCAAGCTCGAAACGGTCCGTCTTACCAAGGAAGACAACATCGCTGACCTGCTCGAGTTCTATATGGGAGAGAACGACAGTGTCCGTCTTGACTTCATCAGGGAAAACCTCCGCAGCGACATCGACAATACGGAAGAAGCCCAGTAGCAATGAAGCAGAAAACCGCAAAATTCATCTTTGAAAAGATCCTAGGCTGGACGGCAGTGACTCCGGCGGTACCGGAAAAGAAGGCTCTAATAATGGGAGTGCCTCACACTACGGTGTGGGATCTGCCCATCTCATATCTTTACTATACTGCGATAGGGAACAAGATAACCATACTCGTGAAGGAGAAATTCTTCATCTTCCCTCTGGGCCCCATCATCCGCAGGATGGGAGGCGTGCCGCTCACCCGCAAGGTGAACGTGATGATCCAGATAGTCAACCTCTTCAACAACAGCGAGGTATGTCATTACGGAATGGCTCCCGAGGGCACCCGTTCCGCTGTGAAGGAATGGCGCACGGGCTTCCACTACATCGCCAAGAAGGCCAACGTTCCCGTCTATCTCGGCTACATCGACTGGAAGCACAAATGCGTTTCCCGCGGAGAGAAGTTCGAGCTGACCGACGATGCCTACGAGGATATGAAAAGGATGCAGCGCATATACAAGAGCCTGCCTATTTCAGGCCTTCACCCCGAAAAGGTCGCCTATTTGGACGATTGAATCGAATAAATGATTATATTAGCGGATTCCCAAAAACAACAAACAACAAATAATATCAAACACTAATTATGTCAGAAAAACTCTTTGCCGAATTCCCACCCGTTTCCACCGAGCAGTGGGAGGAGGCGATAATCAAAGACTTGAAAGGGGCCGACTATGACAAGAAGCTTGTCTGGAAGACCATCGAGGGTTTCAATGTGCGGCCTTACTACCGTGCAGAGAACCTCGCCGACATCAAGTTTATGGATACCCAACCGGGCCAGTTCCCGTTCGTAAGGGGTACTAAAAATTCGAATGAATGGCTCATCCGCCAGGATTTCTGCGCTTGCAAGGACCTTGAAGAAGCCAACAAGCTTGCTCTGGATGCCCTTATGAAAGGAGCTAACTCCATCGGATTCGAGCTCCGCCGCAAGAATCTCGACGAGAAGGAAATGGCAGTCCTGCTGAAGGACTTCTGCCTCCAGGCCGTCGAAGTCAACTTCAAAGGCTGCTGCCCCGGCAGGACCCGCGAAGTGATCGACAGCTTCCTGAAGGTTGCCGAGTCCAAGGGCGTAGCCAAGGATGAAATCCGCGCCAGCTTCGATTTCAGCCCGCTGCACGCACTGACTGTGAAAGGCCATTTCTGCGACGACGCATACGACAAGCTCGCCGACTGCGTCAAGGCTGTGGCAGCCTATCCCAACATCCGCGTGATTGCCGTCAAGGCTTACGACTTCAATTCTGCAGGCAGCAGCATCAGCCAGGAACTCGGCTATGCAATGGCCATCGGCAGCCAGTATATGACTACCCTCACCGACAGGGGCCTCGATGCAGCAGAAGTTGCAAGGCGCATCAAGTTCACCTTCGCCATCAGCGGCAACTACTTCTTCGAGATTGCGAAGTTCCGTGCAGCCCGCATGCTCTGGGCCAACATCGTGAAGGCCTATGGAGTAGAGGACCTCGAAGCTATGAAGATCAAGGTTCACGCCGTCACCAGCAGCTGGAACCAGACCGTATACGATGCATACGTGAATATGCTCCGCGGCACTACCGAAGCTATGAGCGCCGCTCTCGCCGGTGTCGATTCGATCGAGGTGCTTCCGTTCGACCACGCATTCCGCACTCCGAACGAGTTCTCGAACCGTATCGCCCGCAACACCCAGTCGATCCTCAAGGAAGAAGCTCACTTCGACAAGGTGGAAGACCCGGGTGCCGGCAGCTACTATATCGAGACTCTCACCAAGTCCATCGCTCTTGCAGCCTGGGATATCTTCAAGTCAGTTGACGAGAAGGGCGGATATGTCGAGGCATTCAAGGCCGGTGACATCCAGGCAGCAGTGAAGGCCGTGTCCGACAAGAAGGACCAGGCCATCGCTAAGCGCCGCGACACCATCCTCGGTACCAACCAGTATCCTAACTTCCTCGAGAAGGCTCCCGAGGAGATCACCAAGGAAATCGTGACCCGCTATGCAGAGCCCGCAGAGTGCTGCGGCAGCAAATGCGATGACAAGCAGATTGCCGAGCCTCTCCGTCCTTACCGCGGAGCCCAGGCTTTCGAGGCTCTCCGCCTTGCAACAGACCGCAGCGGCAAGCAGCCTATGGCCTTTATGCTTACCTTCGGCAACCTGGCGATGTGCCGTGCACGCGCCCAGTTCAGCTGCAACTTCTTTGCAGTGGCCGGCTTCAAGGTGGTCGACAACAACCGCTTCTCATCTATCGAAGAAGGCGTCGAGGCAGCTCTCGCAGCCAAGGCCGACATCGTGGTTGCCTGCTCAGCAGACGACGAGTATGCCGAGGCAGTTCCGAAGATTGCCGAACTCATCGGCGACAAGGCTGTCGTAGTCGTGGCCGGCGATCCCGAGTGCCGTCCCGAGCTTGAAGCCAAGGGAATTATGAAATATATCAATGTCAGATGCAACGTCCTTGAGACCCTCAAGGAATATCAGGCAGAAATGGGAATTAAAGAACTTTAAGCAATGAAACCGACTTTTACAGATATCAGAGATCTCAAGGAGTTCAAAGCTGCCCCTGCCCGCTCAAAAGCTGCCGAGGAGCTCTGGCATACTCCTGAAAATATAGACGTCAAATCACTCTATACCGCAAAAGACCTCGAAGGAATGGAGCACCTGAACTATGCAGCAGGTATAGCCCCGAACCTCCGTGGCCCTTATTCAACCATGTACGTGATGCGTCCCTGGACCATCCGTCAGTACGCAGGTTTCTCAACCGCTGAGGAATCCAACGCATTCTACCGCCGTAACCTGGCTTCAGGTCAGAAAGGTCTTTCCGTAGCGTTCGACCTTGCAACCCACCGCGGATACGACGCCGACCACCCCCGCGTAGTCGGTGACGTAGGAAAGGCCGGTGTGAGCATCTGCTCTGTCGAGGATATGAAGGTCCTCTTCGACCAGATTCCCCTCAACAAGATGTCAGTGTCGATGACTATGAACGGCGCCGTGCTTCCGATCATGGCCTTCTACATTGTGGCAGGTCTGGAGCAGGGAGCAAAACTCGAGGAGATGGCCGGAACCATCCAGAACGATATCCTCAAGGAGTTCATGGTCCGCAACACCTACATCTATCCGCCTGAGTTCTCAATGCGCATCATCGGTGACATATTCGCGTTCACTTCGCAGAATATGCCCAAGTTCAACTCGATTTCAATCTCCGGCTACCATATGCAGGAGGCCGGCGCCACCAACGACATCGAGATGGCCTATACCCTGGCCGACGGTCTGGAGTACCTCCGCACCGGTATCAAGGCCGGCATCGAGGTGGATGCTTTCGCTCCGCGTCTGTCATTCTTCTGGGCAATCGGCATGAACAACTTCATGGAGATCGCCAAGATGCGTGCCGCCCGTATGATCTGGGCCAAACTGGTCAACCAGTTCCACCCGAAGAATCCGAAGAGTCTCGCCCTGCGTACCCACTGCCAGACTTCAGGCTGGTCGCTCACCGAGCAGGATCCCTTCAACAACGTGGCACGTACCTGCATCGAGGCTATGGGAGCTGCCCTGGGCCACACCCAGTCGCTTCATACCAACGCCCTCGACGAGGCCATCGCCCTGCCTACCGACTTCAGCGCGCGTATCGCACGTAATACCCAGATCTACATCCAGGAAGAGACTTCAGTCTGCAAGAACGTGGATCCCTGGGCAGGCAGCTACTACGTAGAGAGCCTCACCCGCGACCTCGTGAACTCAGCCTGGAAGCACATCCAGGAAGTCGAGGAGCTCGGCGGTATGGCCAAGGCCATCGAGACCGGTATCCCTAAACTCCGCATCGAGGAAGCAGCTGCCCGCAAGCAGGCCCGCATCGACAGCGGCGCCGAGAAGATAATCGGTATCAACGAGTACCGTCTCGAGCACGAGGATCCCATCGAGATCCTTGCCGTGGACAACACCAAGGTTCGCGAGAGCCAGATCGCACGTCTGAAAGACCTCCGCGCACACCGCGACGAGGCTGCAGTCCAGGCTGCCCTCGCTGCCATCACCAAAGCTGTCGCTGAGAAGAACGGCAACCTTCTTGCCCTTGCAGTCGAGGCCGCTAAAGTACGCGCTACCCTCGGTGAGATCAGCGACGCCTGCGAAAAGATTGTAGGACGCTATAAAGCTATCATTCGTATGAATACAGGTGTTTACTCATCAGAAATCAAGCATAACGATGAGTTTGAGAAGGCCAAGGCTATGGTGGCTGATTTCGCCAAGAAAGAAGGCCGTCAGCCTCGTATCATGGTCGCCAAACTCGGCCAGGACGGTCACGACCGTGGAGCCAAGGTTGTTGCAACCGGTTTCGCCGACTGCGGTTTCGACGTCGATATGGGCCCTCTGTTCCAGACTCCCGAGGAGGCTGTAAAGCAGGCTGTCGAGAACGACGTCCACATCCTTGGTATCAGCTCTCTTGCTGCAGGTCACCTGACTCTCGTTCCCCAGGTTATCGAGGAACTGAAGAAGTACGGCCGCGAGGACATCATCGTCACCGTGGGTGGTGTGATCCCTGCACAGGACTATGACGCTCTGTACAAGGCTGGCGCCGCTGCCATCTTCGGCCCCGGTACCCGCATCCCGATGTGCGTCATCAAGATGATCGAACTGCTCAACGCTGCACGCGAAGCGTAGGGCAGATGCATAAAGAAAGAAGGGCGGCCACATCGGTCGCCCTTCTTTGTGTGTGCGTGGATGTGTCCCGAAAAATACGGGTATTCGGGGACAAGAGGCAGTTTTGGGGGGACCTGTCCCGGAAACACCGGGTATTTGGGGACAGGTGGCGATTTGTGGCGGGTCGATACGAAAATTGTAGTACCTTTGTACTCGATATGGCAGACAGCAACTTCATAGACTACGTCAAGCTCTACTGCAGGGCAGGCAACGGCGGCCACGGCTCGGTGCATCTGCGCCGCGAGAAGTATATTCCCAAGGGCGGACCTGACGGCGGCAACGGCGGCCGCGGCGGAAACATCATCCTGCGTGGCAACGCGCAGATGTGGACGCTGATCCACCTCAAGTTCCAGAAGCACGTGATGGCCGAGAACGGCGAGAGCGGCAGCGGCGGCCTGAAAGACGGCAAGGACGGCAAGGACATCATACTCGAAGTGCCCCTCGGCACTGTGGCCAAGGATGCCGAGACTGGCGAAGTGCTGCTGGAAATCCTCGAAGACGGGCAGAAGGCCATCCTGGCCAAAGGAGGCCGCGGAGGTCTGGGCAACAACAACTTCAAGAGTCCTACCAACCGCACGCCCCGCTATGCCCAGCCAGGAGAGGAAGGCGTCGAAGGCTGGTTCATCCTGGAGCTGAAGATTATGGCCGACGTGGGCCTGGTGGGCTTCCCCAACGCAGGCAAGTCGACCCTCGTGTCTACCGTTTCCGCAGCCAAGCCCAAGATTGCAGACTACGCCTTCACGACCCTCGAGCCCAGCCTCGGCATTGTAAGATACCGTGACGACCGTTCCTTCGTAATCGCCGACATTCCCGGCATCATCGAAGGCGCCCACGAAGGCAGGGGTCTCGGACTCCGTTTCCTGCGCCATATAGAGCGTAACTCGATGCTGCTGTTCCTGGTGCCGGCCGACAGCGACGACATAGCCCACGACTACAAGGTTCTGCTCAACGAACTCAAGCTATACAATCCCGAACTTCTCGACAAGGACCGCATACTGGCCATCTCCAAGAGCGATATGCTCGACGATGAGCTCCGCCGCGAGATCAGCAGACATCTGCCCCGCAAGGTGCCTCACATCTTCATAAGCAGCGTCACCGGCTACAACATCGCCGAGCTCAAGGATATGCTCTGGAACACCCTGAACAGCTGATGCTTGCCATCATCGACACCCACACCGACCCGTACTGGAACCTGGCGGCGGAAGAGTATCTTCTGGAACGCTTCGACCAGCCCGTGTTCAGGCTCTGGCGCAACGCCCCTGCAGTCATCGTAGGCCGCAACCAGAATGCCCTGGCGGAAATAAACCGGGCCTATGCTGAAAGTCACGGCATAGCTGTGGTCCGCCGGCTTAGCGGAGGCGGTGCCGTATACCACGATCTGGGCAATGTAAACTACACTTTCCTGGATGCCTGCAGCAGAAACGAAAGCTCTGCGGAAATGTTCCGCCGCTTCACCGCTCCGGTCATCTCGGCGCTGGCCAAGCTTGGAGTGGATGCCAGGCTGGAAGGGCGCAACGACCTCACCATAGACGGATGCAAGTTCTCCGGCAATGCCATATATGTCAGCAACGGGCGGATGATGCATCACGGCACGATGCTGTACGACACGTCGCTCGACGTGCTGGGCAGGGTCCTTTCCACCGACACTTCGAAGTTCTCCGGAAGGGCGGTGAACTCGCGCCGCAGCCGCGTCACGAACATCCTGCCACACCTTGCCGAGCCTATGGATGCCGCCGGCTTCATGGATTTCATCTGGCAGGAGATAGCAGGTCAGGCAGAGCGCTATGACTATTCGCAGGAGGACATCGAGGCGATCGGGCAGCTGGCAGACCGCAGATACCGCACCGAGGGCTGGAACTACGCGGCCGGGCCGGCCTATTCCTTCAGCAAGACGGCCAGATTCGGCTGCGGCACGCTGACGCTGACGGCAAAGATTGAAAAAGGCACGGTAGAGGACCTGGCCATAAGCGGCGACTGGTTCTTCACCCGCGACACGGGCGAATTCTGCGAAGCTATGCGCGGATGCCCTGCCACAAAAGAAAAAATCGCCGAACGGGCTTCTCAGCTGCCGTTCGGCGAATATTTCAACGGCATAACCCTCGAGGAGTTATGCTCCCTGTTCATTATTTGAAACGTTTCTCCTTTGCGGATACAAGTTTTTCCTTGAGGATGCCTGCGCATTCGACTATCGCGTCCTCGAAGGTGGCGGCATTGCGCTCTACCAGCACTTCAGTTCCAGGAATCAGAACCCTGACCTTTACATTCTTGTTCTCAGGCTCAGGAAGCAGTGAGAGGTTTACTTCGGTTCTTACGATGTCCTCATAGAACTTGTCAAGTTTGCCGAGTTTCTTCTCTGTGAATTCGATCAGTTTCTTGTCTGCATCGAATTTGTGTGAGTTGACTTTAATTTCCATTTTTACCTCCAATCTTTGCTCTTGGATGAGCGGTTAAATATGTTTTTTTCAATTGCTCGAACGAGTTGTGCGTATAAACTTGCGTGGCTGCAAGGGAACTGTGTCCCAGGATCTCCTTGATGCTGCTCAGGTCCGCTCCGTTGTTCAGCAGGTGGGTCGCCAGCGAATGTCTCAGCAGGTGCGGCGACTTGCGCCCGGTAAACCCTTCTGCCTTCGACAATTCAGCCTTCACTATGTTGTTGACCATCGCCGGATACATCTGCGCCCCTTTGTCAGTCACGAAGAAGAAGCTGTCGTTTTCGCTTGAAAATTCCTTGCCAAGCCTTTTCAAATATAGCAAAATATATCGACTAATCAAAGCGGGAACCGGAACTTCGCGAGGTTTGTCTCCCTTGCCGATTATGCGGAACACGCCCCTCGCAGCGTCGAAGTCGCCCACCCTCAGGTTGCATATCTCGCTGCGGCGCATTCCGGTGGAGTAAAGCACCATTATCAGCATCCTCGCGCGCAGGTGGGCCATAGTCTCTTCCCCCTCGAAATCGCTCTCCTTGAGTTCGAAATAGTTGTCGAGCGACTGCTCGGTGTAGAACTCCGGGAG
>JAGCFF010000130.1 GCA_017650285.1 Bacteroidales bacterium | reverse complement strand
CGGCAGGCCTCATCGAACACCGGCAGTTTCTCTTCCTGTTGCCTGGTGTCAAGGCCATCACCGAAATACTTCTGCCCGTCGAACCACAGACCGGAAAGTGCCTTGCCGTCGCTGGCAAGCGTAATACCGCCTAATGGTGAATTATAATGCCGGATATAGTTCATAGTTTTGCTTAATGGCGTAGCCGAAAAACAGTTGACGATACGCAAATGTATTACATTTGCATCATCAAAGGTTTATTTAAATGAAAACATTCACTATCCGGCAGGTGAGGCCAGATGAGGCCGGTGTCGTCCTCGATTTCATCAAGAAGCTTGCGGTTTATGAGAAATGTGCCGACGATGTCGTCGCAGATGAAGCCACTATCTATAATTCACTGTTCGTGGAGCGTTCAGCCGAAGTGGTCTTCGGAGAAGAAGACGGAGTCGTGGTCGGATTCGCCCTGTTCTTCCACAACTTCTCCACCTTCGTCGGACGGAAGGGAATGTATCTCGAAGACTTGTTCGTTCTTCCGGAAAAACGTGGCCTGGGCTATGGGAAAGCCCTTCTGAAGTATGTGGCAAACCTCGCCGTGGCGCGCAACTGCGGCCGGATGGAATGGATCTGCCTCGACTGGAACGAATCCGCCCTGTCGGTATACCGCTCCATCGGAGCCAAACCGCTGTCCGACTGGACAGTACAGCGGATGGACGAGTCTGCCCTCAGACAGTTTACCAGATAAAGGGAATCACCTTGTATCTGACCCGCTTCTTGTATTCCCTGTAGCCTTCGAGCCCTTCCTCCAGGACCGATTCCTCATTCCTGATGCGCTTGGCGATGAGGGGAAGGTAGAGCAGCATTATCAGGAACGAAATGGGCGAAGCAAGAACCAGCGGCATAGCCAGGAACAGCAGCAGTCCGATGATGACGACGCCCAGCAGGAACTTGCCCAGGGCCTGTAAGAAGAGATGTCTGTTATCCATCAATTGTCCAGATTAGTCGTATACAAACCATCTATTCGCTCCCGAGGCTCCATCCGTTGTCGCCGTGATAGATCATCAGGCGGGTCATTCCGCCGTCGATGCAGATATTTTCTCCGGTGATGAAACCGGCTTTGTCAGAGCAGAGATACAGTACCATATTGGCGATGTCCAACGGATTGCCGACCCTGCCGGCGGGCTGCTGCACGGCGTCGGGACCTTCGTATACCTTGAAGCCGGTGTCTATCCATCCGGGTGAGATGGAATTGACCCTGACTTTTCCTGCGAAGCTTACGGCGAGGGCGTGGGTGAGGGCCGCGATACCGCCTTTGGCGGCTGTGTAGCTCTCTGTCTGGGGCTGGCTCATCCGGTCGCGTGACGATGAAATGTTGACTATGGCGGCACCCTCGGCGAAATGAGGGGCGAAGAGCTTGGCAAGATAGAACGGAGCCGTGACTCCTACGCTGAGGGCATACTGGAAATCCTCGTAGCTGCACTCGTCGATGCCTTTCATCAGCGGCAGGGCGTTGTTGATGAGGAAGTCTACACGGCCGAATCTTGCAACAACCTCGCTTGCAAACTTCTCCAGAACAAGCTTGTCTGAAATGTCACCCACGAAGTGGTCGCCCGGCTGCCTGTCGATGACGCAGACCCTGGCTCCGGCCTTGCGGAACTCCTGTGCGATGCAGAGGCCGATGCCCTGCGCGCCGCCAGTCACGACGGCAACTTTGTCCTTGAAATCCATAATGTTATTTACCGGCCTGACCGGGAAATGAAGGCCACAGCTTCGTCTTCTCACCGTCGAGGATGGCGACTGTCATCGTTTCGACCTCGATGGTTTCCCAGACGTGCTCTTTCACATATATCTCGTCGGCCAGATATTCGTCCAGCTCTTTGCGGTCGGCATACTCCATCACGAGCAGCGAACCTTTGATCTTTCCGTCTTCATCCAGAATGGCGCCGGCACATATGACGTGGTCCAGGATCCTTTCGATGCCTTCGAAGTGCAGATGCCGCACTTCAAGCCTTTTCTCCAGCATCCCTTCTCCGTCCAATGCCTTGATGATAAACTGCATAACGGCGTATGTTCAGATCTTGTATCAGATATGGTGGGGATAGGCTTCGAGGCCGGCCTTGAGGCAGCGGCAGGCTTCGCGCAGGTCAGGCTCCTTGAGCACGTATGCCAGGCGGACCTGTCTCTTGCCCATACCCTTGGTGGCGTAGAATCCGGCCATCGGGGTCACCTGGACTGTCTTGCCGTCGATGTTGAAATCGTTCAGCAGCCAGATTGCGAACCTCTCCGCATCGTCGACCGGAAGTTCAGCGGCAGCGTAGAACGCTCCGTTCGGAACGGGGCAGAGGACACCTTCCATCTTGGACACCTCCTCGAGCAGGATGTCGCGGCGGTGGATGTATTCCTTGCGGACCTTGTTGAAGTATGACTTCGGTGTGTCGAGGGCGCCGACAGAAGCTATCTGGCCGTAGGTCGAAACGCACAGACGGGCTTGGGCGTAGCGAAGCACATATTTCATAACTTCGAGATTCCTCGAAACGACGAATCCGATGCGTGCGCCGCAGAGGCTGTATCTCTTGGAAACGGAGTCGAGCAGTATCACGTTCTCCTCAAGGCCTTCGAGCTGCAGTGCCGAGAAGTGGGGAGCGTCGGTGTAGCAGAATTCGCGGTACACCTCGTCGGAATAGATGAAAAGCTCGTGCTTCTTGGCAATCTGTCCGATCTTCTCGATGTCCTCCTTGCTGTAGAGGCAGCCGGTGGGGTTGTTGGGGTTGCAGAAAAGTATGCCTTTGGTCTTCTTGGTGATATGCTTCTCGATCTCTGACATCTCGGGCAGCTTGAAGCCGTCCTCGATGCAGGTCGTGATGGGACGCAGGGTGACGTTGTTCTGGACTGCGAAGGTGTTGTAGTTGGTGTAGAAAGGCTCGAACACGATGAGTTCGTCCTCAGGGTCGCAGGTCGCTGCGATGGCGATCTGGAGGGCTTCGCTTCCACCGTGGGTAGCTATGATGCAGTCGATGGTCAGATCGATGCCAAGCTGGGCGTAATATTTCACCATACCTTCTCTAAGCGACATATCTCCGGCTGAATTGGTGTAACCGAGGACGTGCATCTGGTTTTCCTTGACTGCGGCGAGTGCCTGAGGCGACGAATCTACGTCAGGCTGCCCCATATTGAGGTGATACACTTTGATGCCGCGTGCGGTTGCTGCGTCGGCATAGGGAATCAGCCTTCTGATGGCTGACACGGGAAGGTTCAGGGCTTGGTTTGATACTGTAAGCATTGTCTTTGTAATTCGTGTGTTCGAGATTGCGCAAAAGTACAAAAAAGAAGTAAAAAATG
>JAGCFF010000129.1 GCA_017650285.1 Bacteroidales bacterium | reverse complement strand
CAGGGGGCTCTGCCCCCTGAAACCCCTGCGTGCTTTCGCACGGCCAGCAAGCTGGCTGACGCCGGTTAGTCGCCGAAGGCAATGCTGCCGTTCCGGCGACATACGTCAAGGCGAGCGGAGTGCTATATCTTGCTGCGATGGGGTAGGTCCTGTGGATAAGTCGGGACCTACCCCGCGAATCGGCCTCCTGGTTACTTGTTGTGGTGTAAGTCCGGACCATTTCATTGGACCTACCCCAAAATTGACCCGGACCTACCCCGAAGACCTTGCTTTCCTGCGTATAATTACTACCTTTAGATGACCGTTAATCAGTAGTAATCATGAGTATAGTCGAAGCATTTGAAAAAGCTTTTCAACGCAAGCAGGAGAAAGGGTGGGAGAAGATATATGTGGTAGTCGACATCCACGACACCATCTTGCGTGCCTGCTATGACAAAGCAGAAGCATATGACTATTTCCCATATGCAAAAGAAGCACTCCAGATGATGTCATCACGCGATGACATCTGCCTGATCCTCTGGAGCGGCAGCCCAATCGAAGTCCTGGAAACCTACCGGGACCGCTTCGCAGAAGACGGCATCCGTTTCGAGTATATCAACGAGAACCCCGAAGTCTCGAACAGCACCTTCCAGAACTTCGACAAGAAACTCTACTTCAACGTAGGCATCGACGACCGCTTCGGATTCGATCCCGAATCAGACTGGGAGCAAGTGATTGAAATAATTCCTACATTTGACGCAGAAATCAAATAAAACTACACAGATGAAAAAGATATTTTCGATTTTAATCGTTGCTGCGTTGTGCGTTTTTGCACTGAATGCTGCAAATGAAAGTGATCAGGCTGAAATTCCTGCACAGCTGGTTGACTCGCTGGCGCTGCTGCCGGACTTCCCGATCGAGACCCAGACCGTGGCGTCGAATGTGGACAGACATCCGCTCGCTATGGCTATTATCAGGCCTCAGGGCGCTCCCAAGGCAATCGTATGCTTCTCACACGGTATGGCCGAGCACAAGGAGCGTTACTATCCGTTTATGCAGTATCTTGCCAAGCACGGTTATGTCTGCGAGATGCACGACCATCGCGGACACGGCGGCAGCATTACCAAGAAAGCCGGCCTCGGCGACTTCGGAACCAACAAGGTGCGCGCTATCAGCGATGACCTCCAGCAGATGGTGCTCTATATGAAGGAGCAGTATCCCGGCATCCCTGTCTATCTCTTCTGCCACAGTATGGGAACTATGGTGGGCCGTATGTATCTGCAGGACTACGACAGTTCTGTCGACAAGGTTGTGCTCTGCGGAGCTCCCGGCGGAATCGGTTCTTCAAAGATCAGCTTCAAGACCAAGTGGAGAAACTTCTGGGCTCCCCACAAGACCCGCAGCAGCCGCTCTTTCGCAAATATGGACGAAGGCGGCCTGCAGAACAGCTGGCTTTCTGTCAACGAGGATAATGTGAGGGCTTACAATGCCGACCCTCTCTGCGGCTTTGCTTTCACCAACAACGGACAGTACAACCTGAGCGGTATGACCAGGGAAATCACCAAGCCCGTCTGGGACATCGACAACCCCGGCCTGCCCATCTTCTTCATCGCAGGTGAGAACGACCGCGCCATCGGCAACCCCGAGCGCTGGGCACAGCTTATCGAATTCGTGAAGTCACAGGGCTACAGCAATGTCAGCCGCAAACTCTACCCCGGCCTCAAGCACGAACTGCTCCTCGAAATCAACAAAGAGCAGATCTGGGCCGACGTAATGGCATTCTACGACGAATAGTATTTTGTAAATTCAAAATTATTATCGTCCTTTGCAAAAAATAAACGAATGATCCGCGGACTTCATATGCACCACCATCACCATATCGACTGATAAGGGTAGGTGTTTGCACATATCTCCGCCAACATATACGCAAAAGCCTGCTCTGATGTAGAGTGGGCTTTTTTGCTACCGTTGTGTCAAGATAATCATTAAAGAAAAATAGAACTATGAGCGATATGCGTATTGCAATTCAAGCCAAGGGCCGTCTCAGCGAAGACAGCCTGGAGTTCCTGAAAGATTCCGGAATAAGGATCGATGAACTCAAACGCAAGTTCCTTGCGAAAGCAGCCAATTTCCCTATGGAGGTGCTCTACCTCAGGGATGACGACATCCCTGGCGTTGTTGCCGACGGATCGGCCGATATCGGCATCGTGGGCCTCAACGAGGTTCTGGAGTCCGAGGCCGACGTGGAAATCGTAAGGAAGATGGATTTCGGCGACTGCCGCATTTCCCTGGCTATTCCCAAGTCACAGGAATATACCGGCCCCCAGTTCTTCAATGGCAAGAAGATAGCCACCTCATATCCCAGGATCCTGAGCAAGTGGCTGGACGAGAATAATGTAGATGCAGAAATCAGGGTGATACTCGGTTCCGTGGAGATATCTCCGGCTGCCGGAATTGCCGACGCCATCTTCGACATCGTGTCATCGGGCGGAACGCTGATATCCAACGGGCTGAAGGAAGTCCACACTGTCGTGGATTCGCAGGCCGTGCTCATTGCCAACAGGAACCTGAGCGCACCCAAGCGCAGGCTTCTTGATTCGATGCTTTTCCGCTTCGATGCAGTGATCGACAGCCGTGGCAAGAAATACATCCTGATGAACATCCCCACCGACAAGGTGTCGGAAGCCGTGAAGATACTTCCCGCAATGCGCAGCCCCACCGTGATGCCGCTTGCAGCAGAAGGCTGGTGCTCGCTGCACTCAGTGGTCGAGGAAGTCGGAATGTGGGACAAGATCGAAAAACTCAAAGCCCTCGGTGCAGAGGGTATCCTGGTACTGCACCTTGATAAAGTAATAGCATAATGGAAATATTCGTCAATCCCCCGAAAGAACAGTGGAATGAACTTATGGCTCGCGTCTCTGTCAATGACAGCGACATCGCCGCCATCGTTGCCGATATCCTGCATAGAGTGAAGGAAGGCGGTGATGCGGCGATCCGGCAGATAGCTACGGAAGTGGAAGGATTCTGCCCCGTTGCCCTGCAGGTGAGCGAAGAGGAGATAGCAGCCGCCGAGGAATTTGTCAGCGCCAAGCTGCAGAGGGCGATCAACGCCGCAGCACGCAACATCCGCGAGTTCCATCAGGCCCAGCGCCCCGTTCCGGTCGAGATAGAGACTATGAGCGGAGTGATGTGCCGTCGCAGGGCTATGCCCATCGAGAAAGTGGGTCTCTATATTCCCGGAGGCAGTGCGCCGCTGTTCTCCACTCTGCTTATGCTGGCCATACCGGCAAAGCTCGCGGGATGCAAGGAGATCGTGCTCTGCACACCCTGCGGCAAGGACGGACAGGTCAATCCTGCCGTGCTCTATGCAGCCTCTGTCTGCGGAGTGAACAGGATATACAAGATCGGCGGAGCCCAGGCCATCGCAGCTATGGCGTACGGCACCGAGACCGTTCCGAAGGTGATGAAGATCTTCGGTCCCGGCAACCGTTTCGTGACCAAGGCGAAGCAGCAGGTAAGTGCCGCCGGAGTGGCCATCGATATGCCTGCCGGACCTTCGGAGGTTATGGTTATGGCCGACGAGAACGCAAGGGTTTCGTTCGTGGCTTCGGATCTGCTCTCGCAGGCTGAACACGGCCCCGACAGCCAGGCTATCCTGGTCTGCAACGACGAGATTCTGGCGAATGAGGTCTATATGGAAGTAGAGGCCCAGGCCGAAGAGCTTCCCCGCAGGGAGATTGTCGAGAAAGCCCTTGAGAACAGCAGGATCGTGGTGTTCGACGACGTGGATACGATGGTTGAATTCGCCAACGGCTATGCATCCGAACACCTTATCATAAATATGGAGGATCCCTGGAGCGTAGCGGACCGCATCACTGCGGCAGGCAGCGTGTTCATCGGCCCGTATTCTCCCGAAAGTGCCGGAGACTATGCTTCCGGCACCAACCACACCCTTCCCACGATGGGCTGGGCTGCTTCATACAGCGGAGTCGGGCTCGACAGTTTCCTGCACTACATAACTTATCAGGAGCTCTCGAAGAAAGGCCTGCTGTCGCTGAGCAATGTCATCATCAGCATGGCCGACGCAGAGGGTCTGACGGCCCACGGCAATGCAGTGAAAGTTAGGCTGTACAACAACAAAATAGAGAAGAGATATGACGACTGACATATCAGGTCTGCTCAGAGCCAATATCGCGGGCCTGAAACCGTATTCGACTGCACGGGACGAGTACAAGGGCTCTCTCGGCATCTTCCTTGACGCCAACGAGAACCCCTACCAGAACGGCTACAACCGCTACCCTTCGCCTGCCCAGAAGGAGAAGGTGCGTGCAAGCATTGCCGCCATCAAGGGAGTGCGGCCCGAAAACCTCTTTATGGGCAACGGCAGCGACGAGGCCATCGACCTCTGCTACCGCGTGTTCTGCGAGCCGCGCGTGGACAATGCCGTCTCGATAGCGCCGAGCTACGGAATGTATGGAGTGTGTGCTGATATCAACGACGTGGAGTTCCGCACGGTACCTCTGGGCGAGGATTTCTCTCTTCCCGTTGAGGACTTGCTGAAAGCTGCGGATGAGCATACCAAGCTTATGTTCCTCTGCTCTCCCAACAACCCCAGCGGGAATGCATACGATCCTCAGCAGCTGCTTCAGCTTGTCGAGCGCTTCAACGGTATGGTGATAGTCGACGAGGCATATGTGGATTTCTCCGACAAGGGCAGTCTCAAGACCTATGTCGGCAGATACCCCAACCTGATCGTGCTGCAGACGCTGTCCAAGGCCTATGCAATGGCCGGTCTCCGTGTGGGACTCGCCATCGCTGACGAGAAGGTCGTCTCGGTTTTCAAGCAGGTGAAATATCCCTATAACATAGGTACCGATACCCTCACTCTCGCTGAGAAGAACCTGGAGAAGGATGTCCAGGATCAGATCGGGGAGATAATCTCGCAGCGCGGGATGCTTTCAAGGATACTCCCGGAGTTCCGCTGCGTGGAAAAGGTATATCCCAGCGACGCCAACTTCCTGCTCGTGAAGGTGACCAGGGCACGCGAACTCTACGACCGTCTGATTGCTGCCGGACTGATAGTCCGCGACCGCTCGACGACTCCGGGCTGCGAAGGCTGCCTGCGCATCACCGTGGGCACTCCCGAAGAAAACAAGAAACTGTTAGAAATCATAAGCGATTATGACAAACGATAGCAAGAAAGTCCTTTTCATCGACCGTGACGGCACCATACTCGTCGAGCCTATGCCCAGCGAGCAGGTGGATTCGTTCGACAAGATGGATTTCGTGGAAGGTGCGATCAGCGCCCT
>JAGCFF010000017.1 GCA_017650285.1 Bacteroidales bacterium | reverse complement strand
GATGGGCCAGTTCTTCGTCGAGGTGAATGACAAGTTCGAGAATCCCCACAGGCTTGGAGCAGGTCCCAGGGTTGCGGCAGGCCGCTGGTACAGCGTGTCGGCCACATCGGTCTATGATGCGAAGAAGGATATGTCGACAGTTACACTGACGGTCGACGGACAGTCATCGTCGATGAGCTATCCCGGCAAGGCCCTGAGGCACAATGCATCGCTTTGGGTGATAGGCCACGGCTTCCCCGGCGGTTTTCCGAATGCACTGCAGGTGAGGGACGGTGATATCCGCAATCTCGAGATCAGCGGCGAGCCGCTCGAACGCGTAGTGGGGCAGAACCCTCTGTTCACCGACAATTTCACCGCAGACCCTGCTTTCACTGTTGTGAGGAACACTGTATATGCCTACGTCGGCATCGACAAGGCCGGTCCCGGCGGATGGTTCAATATGCCGTACTGGCTCTGCTATTCGTCGACCGATATGAAGAACTGGACTGCGCACGGACCGGTGCTGCGGGCAGCCGATTTCCCTTATGCTTCTCCGGGCGGAGCCTGGGCAGCCCAGGTTGTGGAGAAGGACGGCAAGTTCTACTATTACGTCACTCTCGACTACAAGGACAAGCCTGAACACGCAATAGATGTGGCTGTGAGCGACTCGCCTCTCGGCCCCTTCCGTCCTGCCCGTGCCGACGGTACTCCGCTGATCACCGACGGGATGACTCCCGATTCGCACAGGCCCAACGCCGACATCGACCCCACGGTGCTGATCGACGATGACGGCACTCCCTGGATTGCCTGGGGCAACGGAGACTGCTATATGGCCAGGCTGAAGAAGAATATGACAGAACTGGACGGCCCGGTGATGAAAGTGCCTATGCGCAATTATTCTGAAGGCCCCTGGCTGTTCAAGCGCAATAAGCTCTACTATCTGGTCTATGCATCGGATGCTCCTGGCGTGCAGCCCGAGCAGATGGCTTACTCCACTGCGGAGTCTATGGAAGGCCCGTGGACATACCGCGGATTCATAAGCACCTCTGCCAATCACGGATTCACCATCCATCCTTCGGTGATCCAGTTCAAGAAGCAGTGGTACTACATCTATCACGACGGCTCATACAACCTGAACGGAGAGCCGGGCGGTGACTGCCGCCGCAGCGTGTGCGCAGAATACCTCTATTTCAACCGTGACGGAAGCATCCGCTTCATTCCCCTGACCCAGGAAGGACTCAGCGTGAAAAAATGACTTCTGCTAATCCAGCCCGCTGGTCTTCTGCCCGTTGCGGATCTCGGTGGAGCTGATGTCGGTGAGAGGGGCGTCGAGGAGCTTGGCCTGCAGGTCCTTGCACAGTTCCGGGGTGTTCTCCACGCCCGGGCGGGGGTATACCCAGATTTCGTAGTCAGTGACGATTTCCTGCCAGTCTTTCCATCTCTTGAAACCCTCGAGGTTGTCGGCACCCATCACAAGGATGAAGTGGGTGTCGGGCTCTGCGGCCTGGAGGTGACGCAGCGTGTTGATGGTGTATGACGGACGCTCCAGCTGGTATTCGATGTCGCTGACGGTGACATCCAGCTTGAGCTTGGCAATCTTCTTGCGCACGTCCGCCAGCCTCTTTTCGTCGCTCGATGAAGCTTCCTCCTTGAAGGGACTCTGCGGAGACACGATCATCCTGACCTCGTCCAGTCCGCATCCGGCAAGATAGCGCAGGATGTTGACGTGGCCTATGTGCAGCGGGTTGAAGGTGCCGAAATAAAGGGCCACGGTCCTGTCGGTGAAAATGGGCAGATGCTCGGCCTTGCGGAGGCAGGTGTCCAGGTCGTCGTTGATCAGCACCACATCGAACTGGTCGGCATATTCCATCTCTTCTGCGGCCTTTGCGACACGCCGCTCGATGGCCTCAGGGCTGTCGGTTCCGCGTTTCTCCAGACGGCGTCGAAGCTCCTCGGGCGAAGGCGCCTGGATGAAGACCGACAGGGCGTTCTCGCCGAAATATTTCTTGAGATTGACTCCGCCCTTCACATCCACGTCGAAGAGGATGATGTTGCCATTGCTCCAGATGCGCTCCACCTCGCTCTTCAGGGTTCCGTAGTAAGATCCCTGATAGACCTGCTCGTATTCCACGAACTGCCCTTCAGCGATCCTGGCCTTGAATTCCTCCTCGCTGAGGAAATAGTAATCCTTGCCGTCCACCTCGGCGCCGCGGGGCTGGCGGGATGTTGCGGATATTGAAAACTCAAGGCGTGGATATTTGGAAATCAGGTGTTTGACTACGGTGGTCTTGCCTGATCCTGAAGGGGCTGAAAAAATGACGACTTTCTTGCTCATAAAAGAGATGTTGGTCTACAAATTTATCAATTTATTTATAAATTTGCGCGGATTAAATTTTACTCAATAATATGGTTTCATACAAAGATTTAGGCCTCGTCAACACCCGTGAGATGTTTGCAAAGGCCATCAACGGCGGCTACGCCATCCCCGCTTTCAACTTCAACAATATGGAGCAGCTCCAGGCCATCATCCAGGCTGCAGCTGAGACAAAGAGCCCGGTGATCCTCCAGGTCAGCAAAGGTGCCCGCAACTACGCTAACCAGACTCTGCTTCAATATATGGCACAGGGTGCTGTGGAATATGCTAAGGAACTCGGTTGGGAGAAACCCCAGATCGTTCTTCACCTCGACCACGGTGACAGCTTCGAAACTTGCAAGAGCTGCGTAGATTTCGGCTTCTCATCAGTTATGATCGACGGCAGCCATCTGCCTTACGACGAGAATGTAGCCCTGACCAAGAAGGTTGTTGAATACGCACACCAGTTCGACGTTACTGTCGAGGGTGAGCTCGGCGTACTCGCAGGTGTCGAGGATGAGGTAAGCTCAGACCACCATACCTACACCCGTCCTGAAGAGGTCGTTGACTTCGTGACCAAGACCGGCTGCGATTCACTCGCCATCTCTATCGGAACTTCACACGGTGCCTACAAGTTCAAACCCGAGCAGTGCACCATCGATCCCGAGACCGGCCGTCTCGTTCCCCCGCCGCTGGCATTCGACGTGCTCGACGGTGTAATGAAGGAACTCCCCGGATTCCCGATCGTTCTCCACGGTTCTTCATCTGTTCCGCAGGAGGAAGTCGATATCATCAACAAATACGGCGGCAAGCTCGACGCTGCCATCGGTATTCCTGAGGATCAGCTCCGCAAGGCTGCCAAGAGCGCTGTCTGCAAGATCAACATCGACTCTGACTCACGTCTTGCAATGACTGCTGCAGTCCGCAAAGTCCTCGCTGAGAAACCGGCTGAGTTCGACCCCCGCAAATATCTGGGTCCGGCCCGCGACAGCATGAAGAAGCTTTACATCCACAAGATCATCAACGTTCTTGGAAGCGACGGCAAAGCCTAATCGATAACAGCATATATAAAACAGCCCTGCATCCGAACGATGCGGGGCTGTTTTTTGTGCCGGGGTATGCCGGACTACGGCACCAGCACCATCTCGTCGAAGAGATATGACGCTCCGCCGATGCGGTCGATGACGAACAGGGCGTAGCGGATGTCGATGGAGATGTTGCGGCAGATTTCCGGGTCATAGACCACGTCGCTCATAGTGCCTTCCCACACACGGTCGAAGTTCAGGCCGATGAGCCTTCCGTCAGCATTGATCACGGGGCTGCCGGAGTTGCCTCCGGAAGTGTGGTTGGTGGCAAGGAAGCAGACCGGAATGGTGCCGTCGACACCCCAGCGGCCGTAATCCTTCGCGGCATAGATGTCGCGCAGGCGCTGCGGGATGTTGTAGTCATAGATATCCGGATTGTCCTTCTCCATAATTCCGTCAAGCGTCGAGATGCATTTGTATGTCACTCCGTCGGCAGGCTCGTATCCGGCCACCTTGCCGTATGCTATTCGAAGGGTGAGGTTGGCATCGGGGTAGAATACCTTCCGGGGCTCGAAAGCCATCTGTCCGCGCATATATGTGCGCATCAGCAGGTCGATCTGGCGGGTGAGGGAGCTGCGCTGGGGAGCGATGTTGTCACGGTAGTGCTCGTAGAAAGTCTGGGAGAACTCGAGGGCCTCGGCCTCGGAAGCGAACACGGCCTTGCGCCAGGCTTCGACGCTGCCGAACTGGGACATCTTGCGGTCGTAGTACTCAGGCCTGAGGTCGTTCTTCATATTCTCGCCGTATGCAGCTATCACCAGATCGAATATCTCCTCGTCGATGGGACGGTAGTAATCTTTCCAGAAGGCGGCGCTGTCG
>JAGCFF010000128.1 GCA_017650285.1 Bacteroidales bacterium | reverse complement strand
GACTGCGAGCAGAGCGGAACGTTTCATCTGTCAGATTGCCTTATGAGAAGAACTGTTTAACCCTTTCGAAAAGATTCTTGTCGTCCTGGCTGGGGTTGGCCTTGAAGTTTTCGCTGGTCTCGAGCTTTGCCATCATCTCCTTCTCCGCCTTGTCCAGCTTCTTCGGTATCCATACCTGGACGAACACCAGCAGGTCGCCCGTTCCGTAGCCGTTCACTGAAGGCAGACCCTTGCCGCGCAGGCGAAGCACCTTGCCGGGCTGGGTTCCGGGTTCGACCTTTATCTTGAGTTTTCCGTCAATGGCCGGGATTTCCACCTGGCAGCCGTTGACTGCCTGGGGTATGGAAATGAACAGGCTGTAGATCAGATCGTCTCCGTCACGCTCCAGCTGCGGATCCGGCTCTTCCTCGATCACGACGAGAAGATTGCCGTTGATGCCGCCGTTGCGGGCTGCGTTGCCCTTGCCCTGGATGGTGAGCTGCATGCCGTCGCTGACGCCTGCAGGAATCTTGAAGCTGATCTCTTCGCTGCCCTTGACCAATCCGGAGCCGCTGCATTTCTTGCAGGGGTTCACGACCTTGCGGCCCTCGCCGTTACAGTACGGGCAGGGCTGCTGGGTCTGCATCTGGCCGAGGATGGTCTGCTGCAGCTTGGTGATGACACCTGTGCCGTTGCAATGCTCGCAGGTCTTTATGTCAGCCTCGCTGGCAGCTCCGCGGCCGTGGCAGTCGGGGCAGACCATCATCTTGCTGATCTTGACCCTCTTCTCCACTCCGTGGGCGATTTCGGCAAGGGACAGCTTGACCCTGATGCGTATGTCGCTTCCACGGGTGACACGCTGTTCGCGGGCTCCGCCGCCGAACATGCTCGAGAAGCCTCCGAAGCCGAAACGGCCGCCGAAGATGTCACCGAACTGCTCGAAGATGTCCTCCATAGAGAATCCGCCTGCGGCGCCGCCTGCAGCACCGCTCATTCCGGCGTGGCCGAAACGGTCGTAGCGGGCGCGCTTCTCAGGGTTGCTGAGCACGTCGTAAGCCTCTGCCGCCTCCTTGAACTTCTCCTCGGCTTCCTTGTCGCCGGGGTTCTTGTCAGGATGGTACTGGATGGCCTTCTTGCGGTAAGCCTTCTTTATCTCTTCCTCGCTTGCGGTCTTCTCAACCCCAAGGACCTCGTAATAATCTCTTTTTTCTGCCATATAAGCCTCCTTGCCAAAGGTTTAGATGCCTATCACAACCTTGGCGTACCTGATTACCTTCTCACCCATAGTGTAGCCTTTCTGGGTGACGTCGATAACTGTGTTTTTCTTTTTCTTCTCCTCCACCGGGAACTGTGCCACAGCCTCGTGGAAATCGGTGTCGAACTCCTTGCCGAGAGCGTCTATCTCGACGACGCCGTTCTTCTTCAGGAATGCGACCATCTTATTGTAGATCAGCTCGGTGCCTTCCTTTGCGGAAGCCGAGTCATCAGAATCCTTCATTGCGGCGAGGGCCCTCTCGAAATCGTCGATGATAGGAAGCATATCCTTCACCAGATTCTCGTTGGCCAGGGCTATCAGGTCCATACGCTCCTTGGCGGTGCGGCGGCGGTAGTTGTCGAACTCCGCTGCCAGTCGCAGATACCTGTCGTTCGCCTCTGCCAGTTTGCCCTGCATTTCCTCGACCTGCTTTGCTGCCTGCTGGTCAGCGGCAGGTTCTTCGGCCTGCTGCGCAGCTTCTTCTTTCACTTCTTCAGCCTGGGGAGCGGCCTGGCTTTCAGCCGCTGCCTGCTCTTCGACTTTATTATCATTATGTTTGTTTTTCTTTGACATAGCATACGTTTTTTATGTGTCGCAAAGATAGAACAAATTATTTGCCAACAGGCGGCGGTGCGACAAATTGGCAGAAGTGCAGTTAGCTTTCGGAAAAAAATGGTATTTTTGCGGCTCGTACCACAGAATAAGACGAATATGGACAACCAGGGCAACGCCATACTGCTCATCCACTGCCAGGACACTCCGGGCATCATAGCCGAGATCACCAACTTCATCACCGTCAACAAGGGAAACATCGTCAACCTCGACCAGCACGTGGACCACGGTGCAAACGCCTTCTTTATGAGGATAGAGTGGCAGCTCGAGAAATTCCTGATTCCCAAGGACCGCATCGGCGAGTATTTCCAGACCCTCTATGCCAACAAGTACGGCATGGAATTCTGGCTTTACTTCTCGGACCAGAAGCCCCGTATGTGCATCTTCGTTTCCAAGATGTCACACTGCCTTTATGACATTCTGGCAAGGTATTCTGCCGGCGAATGGAATGTCGACATTCCCCTGATCATCAGCAACCACGAAGACCTCAGGCCGGTAGCCGAGCAGTTCGGCATCCCCTTCCACGTCTTCGAGATCACTCCTGAGAACAAGGCTGCCCAGGAAGCTGCAGAGCTGAAGCTGATGAAGGAGAACGGCGTGACATTCATCGTCCTCGCCCGCTATATGCAGGTCATCAGCGACGATATGATAGCCAGCTATCCCAACAAGATCATCAACATCCATCACTCGTTCCTCCCGGCATTCGTGGGTGCCAAGCCCTACCATCAGGCTTATGAGCGCGGTGTCAAGATCATCGGCGCCACCAGCCACTATGTAAATGCCGACCTCGACGCCGGCCCCATCATCGAGCAGGACGTGGCGCGCATCACCCATAAGGACAGCGTGGAGACTCTCGTCAGCAAGGGCCGCGACCTGGAGAAAATAGTCCTCTCCCGTGCAGTCGTCAAGCACATCGACCGCAAGATTCTGGTGTTCAAGAACAAGACCGTGATTTTCGACTAGAGGAACGGAGGCCAGCTCACTGGTGCCGTAACCGTGATTTCTTCCTTCCGCGTAGGATGGATGAAGCTGATGCTGCGTGCGTGCAGGCATATTCCACCGTCCTTGTTGGAGCGCGGAGCGCCGTACTTCAGGTCGCCCTTGATGCAGCATCCGATGGCAGAGAGCTGGCAGCGGATCTGATGATGACGGCCGGTGAGCAGCTCCACTTCCACCAGATGGTAGCGGTCGAACGACTTCAGCAGCCTGTATCTCAGCCGTGCCTCCTTCGAGCCGGGCTTCTCCTGAAAGCTCGCATAGGACTTGTTCTGCTTCTCGTTACGCACCAGCCAGTGCTTCAGCTCCCCTTCTTCGGGCTGGGGAGCCGCGCAGGTCAGTGCCCAGTAGAACTTGTGTACGCTGCCGTCACGGAAGGCTTCGTTCATCCTTTCGAGGCATTTGCTGGTCTTGGCAAACAGGGCGACGCCGCTGACGGGGCGGTCCAGACGGTGGGGAACTCCCATAAACACGTGGCCGGGCTTGCCGTCGCGCTGCGCAACGAAGCGTTTGAGTGTCTCGCTCAGGGCTTCGTCGCCGGTCTTGTCGCCCTGCACGATTTCACCGACTTTCTTGTTGATCACAAGCACGTGGTTGTCCTCGTAGAGGATGCGCGAGGCGATGTCTTCGTACTGTTCCAGCGGGAGTTCTTCGTAAATCATATTGCGAATTAACTAAAATTAATCGGTTATTTCCTACTTTTGCCACACTAATACATTCCAGATGGACAGACTCCTTGCCATAAAGATAGGCAGCAACGTTCTCACCCGCGCCGACGGAAGGCTTGACATCACAAGGCTCTCAGGCATCGTCGACCAGATCAGCGACCTTCGCCGCGAGGGATACAAGGTCATCGTCATCACTTCAGGTGCCGTGGCCAGCGGCCGCAGCGAAATCAGGGTGGACCACGAACTGGACGACGTGTCGCAGCGCCAGCTTTTCTCATCTGTCGGCCAGGCCCGCCTGATGCACAACTACTACCAGTTCTTCAGGGAGCAGGGCTTCAACTGCGGCCAGATACTCACCACCAAGGACAATTTCACCGACGAGACCAGCTACCTCAACCAGAAGAACTGTATGAAGGTGATGCTGGAGGCCGGCATCATCCCCATCGTGAACGAGAACGACACCGTCGCCATCCACGAACTTATGTTCACCGACAATGACGAGCTTGCAAGCCTCATCGCCGTTATGATGGGTGTCGACACCCTCATCATACTCAGCAATGTGGACGGAGTGTTCACCGGCGATCCCGCTGACCCGGCCAGCAGGCTCATCAGGGAGATCGACCCGGCGGACGACTCGATACTGGAATACATCGGCGAGAAGAAATCCACCAACGGACGCGGCGGAATGAAGACCAAGTTCAGCGTAGCGAGAAGGATCGCGACGCAGGGCATAGAAGTGGTCATCGCCAACGGCAAGAGGGACGACATCCTGACCGACATCCTTCACGGCAGCGGCGACGTCCCCTATTCACGTTTCAAAACCAACCGATAATATGAGCGAAGTAAAGAATATGCTCGCTGCGGCTGCCAAAGCTGCAGGCAGTATGTGCGACATAGATGACGCAACTGTCAACAAGGTGCTGACAGACCTGAGCGGGGCTCTTGTGGCCGAGACCGATTTCATTCTCTCCAGGAACGCCCTGGACCTCGAAAGGATGGACCCTTCCGATTTCAAGTACGACCGCCTGAGGCTCACCGCCGAACGCATAGCGTCGCAGGCCGCCGACATGGCCAACGTAGCCAAGCTGGAGAGCCCGCTGGGCAAGGTGCTTTCTTCTGCCACCAGGCCCAACGGAATGACCATCAGCAAGGTGAGCGTCCCGATCGGAGTCGTGGGAGTCATCTACGAGGCCAGGCCTAACGTCACCAGCGACGTCTTCTCGCTCTGCATCAAGTCGGGCAACGTCACCGTGCTCAAAGGCGGAAGCGATGCCGCGAATTCCAATGAAGCCATAGTTTCGGTGATCCATAAGGTCCTGGAGAGCAACGGGCTGGACAGCAGCATCTGCACCCTTCTGCCCTCCACCCGCGAAGCCACCGCCGAGCTTCTCGATGCTCACGACTTCGTCGACATCATCATCCCCCGCGGTAGTTCTTCACTCATACAGTATGTCAGGGAGAACTCTAAAGTTCCGGTCATCGAGACTGGCGCAGGGTTATGCCACACATATTTCGACGCCGCCGGCGACCTCGCCAAGGGCAAGGACATCGTCTTCAACGCCAAGACCCGCCGCGTGAGCGTATGCAACGCCCTGGACAGCCTCCTTGTGCATTCGTCACGGCTGGCTGACCTTCCGGAGCTTTGCGCAGAGCTCGCCGGAAAGGATGTGATTATCTACGCCGATGAAAGGGCATTCGCCGCACTCGACGGCCACTATCCTTCAAACCTTCTGAAAAAGGCTCAGCCGGAGCATTTCGGCAAGGAGTTCCTGGCCTATGCGATGAGCCTGCGCATCGTGGATTCTCTCGACGAGGCCCTGGAGCACATTGCGACATTCGGCTCGAAGCACAGCGAATCCATCGTCACTGAAGACGAAAAGGCGAAAGAGACTTTCCTCCGCAAGGTCGACGCCGCCTGCGTCTATGCCAATGTCTCCACTGCCTTCACCGACGGAGCGCAGTTCGGCTTCGGCGCGGAAATCGGCATCAGCACCCAGAAGCTCCACGCCCGCGGCCCGATGGCCCTTCCCGAGCTCACCACCTACAAATATCAGATTACCGGCAACGGCCAGACCCGCTGGCCGTAGGACACTCTAGAACGTCACTCTCCAGCTGAAGTTGGGGAGGATGGGCATTAGGGCGATTTCTTTCCAGGATTCGGTGTCGGCGTCGAAGTACAGCATGAAGGGGTTGAAGTGGTTGGTCACGTTGCAGACACCGATATTGACAGTGTTCTCGGAGCGGCCGATATTGAAGGTCTTCTGCCAGCCCAGGTCAAGGCGGAACACCATAGGCATATGGTAGTTGTTGACTCCGGAGTAGTATTTCGTCGTAAAGTCTCTGTCAAAATAGTAAGCATTGTAGGTCACCGCCTCACCGTTCTCCCAGTGACCGCTCTGCAGGATCATCGCTGCCGAGAAGCCTCTCCACTGAAGCGTAGCGTTCAGCATATGCCTGCGGTCGAAACGTGCGTGGAAAGGGGCTCCGTCATAGAAAGACGGGAAGTTCTCGCGGGTGGTCTTGGAGAGTGTGTATGAGGCCCTGCCATACCAGTCCCCCTGCTGGAACTCATAGAGCGTTTCAAGTCCGTATGAACGGCCGTCTCCCAGCTCGACGTGCTGGGCCCAGCCAGCCAGGCCGCCGCTGAACAGTTCCTGAGAATACTTGTAGTAGACGAGATTGTTCATCAGCTTGTAGAAACCGCCTACAGAGATGCTGTGGCTGCCGAAATGCCCTGAAAGGCCGGCACCGCCCTGCATCGACTTCTCCGGAAGGACGTTTCCGACCGTCGGCACTATCAAGTCAAGCGACCAGCCCACAGGCATTCCTTCCAGCGTATGGTAGTACTGCACCAGACGGTCGAAGGTTGCCTCGAAAGCGAGCTGCGGGATGAAGTTCCATTTTGCGGCAAGGCTGAACTCGGGATCGATGCGTCCGCTGCCGAGTTCCTCCGCAGTCTGCGCCATATTCTGGCTGTGATAGTAATTCCCACGCAGCACAGCCTTGAGCGAAAGAATCTCCGGAATGCTGTAAGTTGCCTGCACCCAGGGTGTGGCAAGGATAACGTCAGTCCTTTTCGTCATATCCCCCACCTGCCCGGGCGAGAACTGAGCGTAGCGGAACGTGAGCCCCTCGTCAAGCACAATCGGGCTGTCCCAGGAATGGTGCAACTTAGTCTGAAGGCCGTACTCTGTCAGGGCGGAGTTCAGCGACAGCTGGTTCCAGATGCCATGGTACCTTTTCTCCTGCTGCTGGAGGCTGCCGTACTTGTTGTATGAAGCGGTCACATCCAGCCGCGTATTGTCGCCGTTTCTGTGGTATTGGAGGATGCCGAGGACATTGTTCCAGCCCATTGTTTCGTGGGAGGCGTTTGTCATATCGAAACGGTAACGGTCCTGGCTGGCAAGGGCCGATGCCGACACATAGCTGATGTCGCTGATATTGACATTTATCTTGCCATAGACATCCCCGACGAAGGCTCCGAAGTTCGACAGACCGCCGAGCATCCGCGGCAGTTTGTTTTTCACCGCCCTGTACTCCAGCGCCAGCGGCGATATCCTGGCCGAGAACATATAGCTCACCCTGCTGCCGACGGGACCTTCAGCTCCGGCGCTGAGCAGGAAGTTGTTCAGGCCGGCGCTCCAGCTCCGGTCCTGTGAAGGCTGTTTCGTGACGACTTTCAGGTGCGAGGCGGTGAAATTGCTCTCGTCACCGTTGAAACCGCCCTTGCTCAGTTCTGCGCTCTCTGTCACTGATGTGGGAATGAGAGTCGTCAGGCCGAGGATGTGCGAGTAGCCATAGACCGGCACTCCGTCCAGCGAGAAGAGGTTGTTGCCCGCACTGCCGCCACGCACGTACATCGCAGTAGTACCGTCCGCTCCGGTAGTCACTCCGGGCAGGCTCTGCACCCAGCGAATCGG
>JAGCFF010000127.1 GCA_017650285.1 Bacteroidales bacterium | reverse complement strand
GCTTCCCTCGCTGCAAGAAGGTGATCACCACCCTCCGCGGTTCCATCAACGCCAACGACAACAGCTGGGCCGGTGTCCTCTATGACGGCAAGACTCTGTTCAAGTCACACGAATACCGCATCACCCACATCGTCGACCGCGTCGGCGGCGGAGACTCTTTCATGGGCGGCCTGATCTACGGCCTGCTTAACTATGACAGCGACCAGAAAGCCCTCGACTTTGCAGTTGCGGCTTCTTGCCTGAAACATACCATCTACGGCGACTACAACCGCGTCACCGTGGAAGAAGTGGAAAAACTTATGGGCGGCGATGCCTCAGGGCGTGTTGCCAGATAACATAAAACATTACGATTATGAGCAGATTCAAAAGGCTTCACGTTCTCAACACCTTCGTAGAGACAGGTATCGTTCCCCTTTATTACAACTCTGATGCAGAGATTGTAAAGAAAGTAGTCAAGGCTTGCTACGACGGAGGCGCACGCGTATTCGAATTCACCAACCGCGGCGACTTCGCCCACGAAGTATTCGCCGAGGTCATCAAATGGTGTGCAAAGGAATGCCCCGAGATGATTATGGGCACCGGCTCCGTATGCGACCCTGCGACCGCAGCCCTCTATATACAGCTCGGAACGAACTTCATAGTATCTCCCAGCCTCAACCCCGATATGGCGAAGATATGCAACCGCCGCAAGGTTGCTTGGATTCCCGGCTGCGGCACCCTGAGCGAAATCAATATGGCTGAAGAGCTCGGCTGTGAGATAGTCAAGATCTTCCCCGGTGCAGAAGTCGGAGGCCCGAGCTTCGTCAAGGCCGTCAAGGGCCCCTGCCCCTGGACTGAACTGATGCCTTCCGGCGGAGTGACTCCTGAAAGGGAGAGCCTCGAAGCCTGGTTCAAGGCCGGAGTGGCCTGCGTGGGGCTCGGCTCGAAACTCACTCCCAAGGACGTCATCGCAAAAGGCGATTTCGCTTTCATCGAGCAGAAGGTAAGGGAATCTCTCGCTATAGTTAAAGAACTCAGATAGAAATGGTTAAGCTTGAAAAGGCATGGCGTTGGTTTGGCGACAACGACGCCGTAACTTTGGACAACCTTGTCCAGATGGGTATCGAAGGTGTAGTCACCGCTCTCCACCATCTTCCGACCGGCGTAGTCTGGCCCAAAGATGCCATTTTGAGACGCAAGCTACAAATTGAATCCAAGGGTATGCGCTGGGCAGTCGTCGAGAGCGTACCCGTATCGGAAGACATCAAGACAGGAGGCAGCAGGCGCGACGAGCATATCGACAACTACCGCAAGACCATACGCAACCTAGGCCAGTGCGGCATAGACACAGTCTGCTACAATTTTATGCCTGTACTGGACTGGTGCAGGACGATTCTGGACTATCCGTATGTCGGAGGCGGCATCGGACTGTGTTTCGACTATCCCACTTTCGTCGCCTTCGATGTCTTCATCCTCAAGAGACCCGGAGCCGAAAACGATTACAGCGAGAAGGATCTCGCCGATGCAAAGGAAGTCTTCTCCGCTATGACTCCCGAACAGGCCGAGACGCTCTGCCACAACATCATAGTCGTTACGCAGGGCTTCATCAACGGAGCCGTCGACAGTTCTGCCAGCGACTACAAGGAGATTTTCCTGTATTACATCTCCCGCTACCAGGACATCGACAAGGAGCAGTACCGCGCCAATCTCAAGTATTTCATCGACGCGCTGATTCCTGTCTGCGAGAAATACGGAGTCAATCTGGCCATCCATCCCGACGATCCGCCCTACCCCATCCTCGGAATGCCCCGCATTATGGGCTGTGCAGACGATATGGAGTGGCTCGAGAAGGCCAATCCTTCTACTCATAACGGCATTACCTTCTGCACTGGCTCGCTCTCTGGCCGCCAGGACAATGATATGGTGGCTATGGCTGAGCGCTTCGCCGACCGTATCCACTTCCTGCACCTGCGCAATACACGATATATCGGAAACTCGCGAAGCTTCTATGAGTCAGGCCATCTGTACGGTGACCTTGACATGCCGGCCATAATGGAGGTGTTCATGCGCGAGCAGCGCCGCCGTCTTGCCGCTGGCCGCAAGGACTTCCGTATGCCGGTGCGTCCCGACCACGGCATCCGCATCCTCAACGACCTGGACGCAGACAAATACAACATCGGCTATCCGCTCAACGGCCGCCTTCGCGGCATTGCAGAGCTTGACGGCCTGATGGTCGGCATTGACAGGATGCTGTCACGGGAATAGTTCTACTTAGGTTTTTGTAGTAAGAGCAGACTGCATTACTGCGACACTACCGCCCTCGGAAGTGAAGAGGGAGGGGCCTGTTGTATACGAGTTCTGCGAAGCAGGACGAAGTAGGCAATAGGAGGGGCGAAGTGAGCGATAGCGAACGAAGGTCGCAGTAATGCAGTCTGCTCTTACTACAACTCAGAAAACGTATTTTATGATGTCGTAGAGCATGATGCCGCTCGTGATGAGCTTGGCGCCGGTACCTGACATAAAACCGAGGAAGGCTCCCAGACTGGCCTTGAAGGAGTCCCAGACACCTCTTTTCTCGAAAAGGAATTCGCCGAGGAATGCTCCGGCAAGAGAGCCGACGATGATACCGAAGGGAGAGAACATACCGATGAAAAGGCCGACAATCGCACCGACGCTGGCCGCCTTGTGGCCGCCGGTAACCTTCGTGAACCACGCCGGCACGAAGTAGTCGAAGATAGTAACTACAATCGTTATCACAAGCCATATCATCAGGAAGCGCAGGGTCATAGGATCCGCCACGCCTCTCTGGGCTGAGAAATAGACAAGCAGGAGGCCGGCCCAGCTGAGCGGGGGGCCGGGGATGCCCGGTATTATGCTGCCGGCGATTCCGGCCAGACCGAGGAGCAAAGCAAAAATACAGAGTACGTCCATAATATTATTCCGCGTGCGCGGCTCTTGACTTGTTTACAATCCATACACCTGCGAAGACCAGCACGATAGCAAGCACCTTCTGCCACGTCAGCACGTCCATTCCGGCAAAGATGCTCACCACCACTGCTATTATGGGCTGAAGGTACGTATACATACTTACAATCGTAGGCCTTAGCCTGCGTTGTCCTGCAGGAATCAGAAAATATGCCACGAATGTGGCCAGCACGATCAGATAGGCTATCTCCAGAGCCAGCTTGGGGGTCACGGAGGCATAGTCCACTGTCAGAATGGGCTTGAGAGAGAGCGGGATGGCCACCACGGCCGCGAAAAGGAACATCCATTTCATCAGGGTGACGATGCTGTATCTCTGCGTCAACGGCCTGAATATGCCCAGATAGGCTCCGAAGGTGAAGCAGTTGGCCACCAGAAGTGCAATTCCACCCAAAGTGGAACTCTGCTGTCCTCCCCTGAAGTGCAGTGAGGTGAATATCAGAAGCATCGCTCCAGCCAGCGAGGTCACCACTCCGAGCACCTTCTTTCCGGTGATCGGCTCCTTGAGGAAGATCGCAGCGAAGATCATCGCCCACATCGGTGTCAGCGAACCGATGATCGAGCAGTCGATGGTCGACGACATCGTGATGCCCTTCAGGAAAGTGTACTGCGGCATGGCAAGACCGATGACTCCGGCCAAAGCCATAGCACCGATATCCTTTAGCGGAACGTTCTCTTTTTGGGTGAAAAGCGACACAAGCCAGAAAATGGCCGCCGCCAGGAACATCCTCATCCCGAACAGGGCTTCAGGCGACACGGTGTCGGCATTCGCTATATCCTTGCAGAACACGATGTTCAGCCCGAATATGCCATATGCCGCCGCACACGCAAGATGTCCCGTGAGTTTGGAATTCATGGCCCAAAGATAGTTATTAGTCGATAATATCTTGGTATCTTTGTCATCATAGCGGACACTGGCACGATTATCGCCTTACGGCTTACTAAACCATTGCATTTATGAAGAAGATGTTCACCTTGACACTTATAGCCGCCACAATGCTGGCAACTGCCTGCGACAAGGAACAGCCGCAGCAGAATCAGGATAACCCCCGCACCGATATAGTCCTGACCAAGGCACAGTCAGATCTCTGCCTGAAGTCCAATGACTTCACCTTCGATTTCATGAGGATCCTGGCCGCAAAGGACAAGAAAGACGAGAATATGTTCGCTTCGCCCTTCAGCCTCCAGACAGTCCTTGCGATGGCAGCCGAAGGCGCAGTGGGTGACACCCGCCGCGAGATGACCGCCGCTCTCCGCCTGTCGAACTTCAGCGACGGCGAGATTGCCGGTTACTTCAAGACCCTCATCCCCGCCCTTGAGAATGTCGACAAGACTACAGTAATGGAGGTCGCCAACTCGTTCTGGGCAAAACAGGACATAAAGATCAAGGACGACTACGCAGCCAAGCTCCGGACCGACTACTACGCCGAGTGCAAGGAACTCGACTTCAACAGCACCGTAGCGGCAAGTGCCATCAACGGCTGGTGCAGCGCGAAGACCCACGGAATGATCGACAACATCGTCGACAAGATTCCAGACGACCAGAAGGTAGCCCTCATCAATGCCCTCTATTTCAAGGGAGAGTGGAGCACGCCCTTCTCAGAATCCGCCAATTATGAAGACAACTTCAGCAACCACGACGGAACCACCAAGAAAGTCACTCTGATGAGCAGGGAAACCACTATGGGCGTATATCTGGGCAAGGAAGCTTCATCACTGAGCCTGCCTTATGGCAATGGAGCATATGTGATGACTGTCATCCTTCCCGACAAGGGAGTCGACGTTAACCAGATTGTCGCAAGCCTCAATGCTGAGACCTGGAGCGCCTACCGCTTCGGCGGCGACAGATATCAGGTCAGCCTGTCCCTGCCCAAGTTCGAGACCGAATACACTGCAGCAGACCTGTGCATCGCCACACTTGAAGATATGGGTATGGTAAGCGCATTCACCCGCGCAGCAGACTTTACCGGAATCAGCGACACCAGGCTCTTCATAGACCAGGTGATCCACAAGGCGAAAGTGAAGGTCAATGAAAAAGGCACCGAGGCTGCCGCTGTATCATACATCGGTATGAGGACCACCAGCGTAGCACCGCCCCAGCAGCACATCTACTTCAAGGTCGACCGCCCGTTCATCTACGCCATCAGCGAAGTCAGCACCGGCGCGATCGTCTTTATCGGTGTCCAGAGAAAGTTCTAAAAAAGGCCGCACACTCTGACGGACGGTCAGAGTTTATGTAGTCGATTCCCCGCGAGTAAAAAGTCCGGTATACATTCCTGTTCTCGGGAGTTCCCCAGAAACGGATGGGCCGGCCTTGCCCATGGGCCTTCTCCACGGCGGCCGTCACCTTCTCCCAGCCCGCCTTGCTGCCTCTGCCCCTCCCTCTCCAGAGAGTGTATTTGTAGAGAGGAGCGCTGAACAAGGCTATCCTCTCCAGCTGCCCGGAGGTATAATCCAGATCCAGATTGCCGTCGAAGAAAATATAGTCGGGATACTTTCCGAAGTCCGCGGGCTGCGGCACGTTGCCGGTCATCACCACCCTTACCGCATAGGGATTGACTGAAGGGTCGAACACCTCAGGGTGCTGTTCCAGCAGTTTTACGAGCGTTCCCAGAGTCGGTTCCGCGGTCTCCTTGATGTCAACCAGCAGCTGAAGCGTCTGTCCGCTGTCCACCCAGGGCCGACCGCCGTTCTGGCCGAAGACCTTCAGTATCGGCTCGAGATAGAGCGCCTCGAAAGTCCGGTCCGGCCTGACATCCTTGCGGTCGTGGCTGACGAAGAGGGTGCCGTCGATGCAGTACACATCAGCCTCTACAGAATCGAAATGCTCCCCATAGGCCGACCAGAACGGCTCGCTGCGCTCATAGTCGTTATGCGAATGGAGAAGCACCGGCCTTTGGGCGCTTGCCGCAAAAGCGCATAGCATCATCGCTGCAATCAGTACAGTAATCCTTTTCATACCGGGTTGTTTCCTGTAAAAATATTGAAATAAAAAGGGACGGACAAACATCCGTCCCTTGTGTCTGGTATATAGCTTCTATCAGAGGCCGAAATATGTATTGGCGTTGTTGTAGGAGATGTCTGAAACCATCTTGTGGATGAAAGGCATCTCGCTGCGCGGCAGCTTGCCGTCCTCGATATCCTTGCCGAGCACGTCGCAGAGGATGCGGCGGAAATAGTCGTGGCGGGGATATGAGAGGAAGCTGCGGGAGTCGGTCAGCATACCGACGAAACGGCTGAGAAGACCGAGAGAAGAAAGGGCGTTGATCTGCTTGCGCATACCGTCTTCCTGATCGAGGAACCACCAGCCGCTGCCGAACTGCATCTTGCCGGGAACGGTACCGTCGTTGAAGGTATAGGCCATCACTGTGAGAACCTCGTTGTCCTTGGGATTGAGGCAGTAGAGGATGGTCTTGGCAAGAGCGTCGTTCTTGGCGAGACGGTCGAGGAACTTGTGGCCGGCCTCAGCCATCGGCAGGTCATTGATTGCGTCGAAGCCTGTGTCGGGACCGAGCTTCTTGAACATCTTGGTGTTGTTGTTGCGGATCGGGCCTACGTGGAACTGCTGTGTCCAGCCGCTCTTGGCATCCATAACGCCGAAATCGAACATAAGCGCGCTCTGGAACTTGTCGAACTCTTTCGCAGTCGGCTTCTTGCCGGCGAGGGCGTTCTTGAAGATACGGTTGATCTCTGTGGCAGTATAGTCAGCAGCGTGGAAGGTGTCCATTCCGTGGTCGCTCAGACGGCAGCCCATGCTCTCGAAGAAGTCGTGGCGTTTCTGAAGAGCCTCGAGCAGGTCGCGGTAACTCTTGATCTCCATTCCGGCTGCTTTCTCGAGCTTGCCGATGTACTCCTTGTATGCCTTGGGGTTGTCGACGCCGAGAGCCTTGTCGGGCCTCCAGGCGGGAAGCACCTTTGTGCCGAAAGGATGTTCGGCAATCTGTTTGTGATACTTCAGGTCGTCAACGGGGTCGTCGGTGGTGCAGACAATCTTCACGTTGCAGCCCGTCATCAGCTTCTGGGCGCGGAAGTCCTCGGTGGCAAGCTTGGCGTTGCACTCCTCGTAGATTTCGCGTGCAGTTGAAGGATTCAGGACCTTGTCGATGCCGAAGATGTGGGAAAGCTCGAGGTGAGACCAGTGATAAAGCGGGTTGCGCATCGCATACTGAAGGGTCTCGGCCCATTTCTCGAATTTCTCCCAATCTGACTTGTTGCCGGTGATGTATTCCTCGGGAACACCGTTGCCGCGCATCGCACGCCATTTGTAGTGGTCCCCGCCAAGCCATACCTCAGTCATATTCTTGAACTGGGTGTTCTCGGCGATCATCTGGGGCACCAGATGACAGTGGTAGTCGATGATGGGCATTTTCTCGGCGCTCTCGTGATACAGCTCGCGGGCGGCATCCGTAGTCAGCATGAAATCTTTGGTGATGAACGGGGTCATAGTATTCGTATTTTTGATATTTGATAATCGATTCTTACAAATTTATTCAAATTCTCAATATCAGGCAAGACAGAAATCGAGTTCTTCAGTGAGTTTCGCACGGTCGAGGTGCTGACCTATGAAAACCAGTTTGATCATTCTGTCTCCGCATTCGTCGTCCCAGTCCATCGCAAGGGTGGGATCTTCCATCATCAGTTCTTCCAGCTCTTCGGCAGGGGCTGTGGCATACCACTGTCCTATTTCCTTGAGCTGTTTCTGCTTTCCGCTCTGCTCGAACAGATACGACATGTCGTTGTTGTCGGTGAACCAGCAGATACCTTTGGTGCGGATGATGTTCGTCGGCCAGTGCTTGATGACGAAACGGTCGAACTTGTTGATGTCGAAGGGACGGCGGCGGTAGTATACGAAAGTGCCTATGCCGTATTCCTCTTCCTCCTCGCTCTCCTCCTCGTCTTCGATGGGTTTGCCCAGCTCCTTGATCCAGGCCGCAGACAGGCTGGCCTTGTCGAAGTTGAAGCTGTGTGTGTCGAGTATCTGCTGCAGAGGAACGTCGGCGAACGTACATTCCACAACTTTCGCAGTGGGCTGGATGGCACGCACCACAGCCTTGATCTGCTTCAGCTCTTCTTCCGACACCTGGTCCACCTTGTTCAGCAATATGATGTCGCAGAACTCTATCTGCTGGATTATCAGGTTCTCGATGTCCTCGTCGTCGATGTTGTCGCGGGTGAGGTCCTTGGCGCAGGCGAATTCATCCCTGAGCCTGAGTGCGTCCACCACCGAAACTATGCAGTCCAGACGGGGAACTCCGTATTTGGTATACTCCGGGGGCATACCGGGTATAGAGCAGATGGTCTGGGCGATCGGAACAGGCTCGCAGATGCCGCTGGCCTCGATGACTATGTAATCAAAGTTCCCTGACTTTACAAGGTCGCAAAGCTGGTTGACAAGGTCCATCTTCAGCGTGCAGCATATGCATCCGTTCTGCAGGGCCACCAGGCTGTCATCCTTCTGCTTGACCACTCCTCCCTGCTGGATCAGGCTCGCATCTATGTTAACCTCACCGATGTCGTTTACGATAACAGCGAAGCGGATGCCCTGCCTGTTGGTAAGGATCCTGTTGACGAGAGTAGTCTTTCCGCTGCCCAGATATCCGGTGAGCAGCAATACCGGAGTTTCTTTCTGATTCATCCTATCCTAGTTTTGTATGCTGACAAAAATACAAATCAAATGCGGATATTATTCTCCTAAAATCTGTATTCGGACAGATTTTTTATTCCCGGCCAAGAACCCATATAGTTTGTAACCTTGCCCCTGAGATAGATTTTACGGTATTTGAGCTGAGGGTTGTCCACGAGATTCAGTTCGGTACGCATCGCCGCCTTGCTGAGTTCGACTGCCATGCATTCCGATCTCTTCGATGCCGACAGCGAAGCGGCAATGGCGAAGTGGGTGGCTGACGAGATGTCCTCCGAGAAGAAGTTCACATTGCTCGCCGTGCAGTCTCCTCCTACGATATATCCCCATACCCATACGGTATCTCCCACGTGACGGGCTGCCGAATCCACGCAGAACGCCGTCCTCGGAGTCAGGCCGTCCTCCTGGAAGAAAGTGCCGTCGGTCAGTATGTCCTCGGTCTCGTAAATAGCCTGAGTGTCGACCGTCACCTCGAATATGGACTCTCCGGAATCGGACGAGGCGTCAAGGTTGATGGTCAGGTTGACTCCGGAGCGGAGCGTACGCTTGAAGATAGGCTTCGTTTCGGTGTCTGTGACTATTTCGAAGAGAGCTTCTCCCGGAGGGAAATAGGCATACCTGTCTTCACCTACAGTATAGAGCAGGCTGTTCTCTCCCTGCACTATCCTGACGGGACTCGTTCCGAACATTTCCCGGTAACGGTTTCCATAGTTGAGCCTGATTCCGGCGTTGATCTGTGAGCACTCCATAAGCACTCTCGTGGTCTCGTTCGCGATAATGTCCACCAGCACTTCCGCCCCCCATTGCGGCGACTCGAAAGCAGGAACCGAATAATCGGCCGAAACGAGCGACACTTCGTATGTGCCTTCGGAGAGCATAATCGATTCGGGGCGCTCTCCATAAAGCCCCTGGTAGTACACCTTACCCTCAAGGTCGGCGACGGTCAGCACGAATGAATTGGTGTCTGGAAGCGCAGCGGACTTGAGCGCCGGAGCGTCAACATAGAAATCTGCGATCCTCAGCACAAGGCCTCCTTTCTGCAGCCTCTGGTCTTCCCCGTCCGGCAGCACGTGGCAAGCCGTGGCAATCATTGCAATCCCCAAACAGATTGCTGCAATTCTTTTCATTTCTTAGTCCTCCATTTGTTATTTGTTAGCGGACGCAATGTAAGCCACGAAAAGTTTCCAATCCGTTTTTAAACATTTATATACGTTTAATTGAGGTTTGGGACGGGCAAGAAATATTATTTGGAGATTACAAAGGGATTGCATACTTTTGCAGTCCCAAAATAAGGGTCTTGACTCGTTAGCTCAGTTGGTAGAGCACAGCACTTTTAATGCTGGGGTCTTGGGTTCGAGCCCCAAACGGGTCACGAAAAAACCGCAACGCTTGTTGCGGTTTTTTTGTGACAGTCGGATGATGTCGCATCCTCCTTTATCTGACCCCTCCTTTAATGGTTCCCTCAGGGAACCAATTGTGTCAGGTGTTTGCGATTTTCCCAGCTATTCCTTCGAGAAGGAGTAGGGCAAGTCATCTTCGGATGTGCCGCGGCTGAGGTTCGGACGGTCGGACATCCTGACCTTGACGATTCCTCCCTTGATGAGGTCGAAATGCTCGAAGTAGTTCTTCGTGTAGTTCTTGCCGCGGAAAGTCATCGCATCGATATAATAATGGTCCGGCCCGTTGTCAGGCGCGTCGATGGTCAGGTCGTTGCCGTTCTCGAAATGAAGCACCGCATTCCTGAACAGAGGGGTTCCTATTATATACTGGTTCGTGCCGGGGGCCACGGTGTAGAAGCCGAGAGCCGACAGCACATACCAAGCAGAAGTCTGACCGTTGTCCTCGTCGCCGCAGTAACCGTCGGGAGTGGCGCTGTAGAGCTTGTCCATAGTCTCCCTTATCCAGCGCTGGGTCTTCCAGGGCTCACCCGCATAGTCATAGAGATATATCATATGCTGCGCAGGCTGGTTGCCGTGGGCGTAGTTGCCCATATTCATCACCTGCATCTCCCTGATCTCGTGGATCACTCCGCCGTAGTAACTTTCGTCGAACAGAGGCGGAACGTTGAACACCGAGTCGAGCATAGTCACGAAGTTCTCGCGGCCGCCCATAAGGTCGACAAGGCCCTGAGGGTCGTGGAAGACGCTCCAGGTATAGTGCCAACTGTTGCCCTCGGTGAAGGCATCGCCCCACTTCAGGGGCGAGAACGGCGACTGGAAACTGCCGTCGGCATTACGGCCGCGCATCAGGCTGCTTTCCCTGTCGAAGACGTTGCGGTAGTTGAGAGCTCGCTGCGCGTAGAGCTGGACTTCGGCATCGGGCCTGCCGAGAGCTTTGGCCAGCGTGTATATGCACCAGTCGTCATAAGCGTATTCCAGCGTCCTGGCCACACTTTCGTTGATGCCGACATCATACGGCACATATCCCAGCTCGTTGTAGTACTGCCAGCCGAGACGGCCGGTCGAGCTGATCCTGGGGTGGACAGCATTGCTGCCGTGGAGCAGGCCTTCGAACATCACGTCGGGCTCCGCCACTTTCAGTCCTTTCATATATGCATCGGCAAGAACCGCCGCAGAGTTGTTTCCCACCATACAGTCGCGATGGCCGGGAGATGCCCACTCGGGGAAGAAACCGCTCTCCTTGTATACATTCACCAGTCCCTCCTGCATTTTGAGGGCCTCTGTGGGATACATAAGATTCAGGAACGGGAAAAGGCTGCGGAATGTATCCCAGAATCCTGTATCCGTATACATATATCCGGGCAGTACTTCGCCGTTGTAAGGGCTGTAGTGGACTGTTTCTCCGTCAGCCGTGATCTCATAAAGCTTGCGGGGGAACAGCAGCGCACGGTAGAGGCAGGAATAGAATGTACGCATATTGTCTACATTCTCCCCACTGACCTCGATGCGTCCCAAAGCCTCGTTCCATATCTTCTTGCCGTCGGCCTTGACTTCATCGAAACTGCGGTCGCCCAGTTCCTTGAGGTTCTGGAGAGCCTGTTCGTCGCTGATGAAGGAAGAAGCGACCCTTGCGTGGACAACCTCTCCCTTGCGGGTAGAGAATCCGATCACAGCACCTGCGTGCGCTGCCTCAGCGGCCAGCACACCCTCCTTCAGCACTCCGTCGGCAAAGGTTGCCTTGTAGGTGAAAGGCTTGTCGAATTCTATCACGAAACGGTTCCTGAAATTCGAGGGCACCCCGCCCCTGTTCATAGTCGAATAGCCGACAATCTTGCGGTCGGACACAATCTCGATTCCGGAGCCGCCTTCCACGGCATCGATGACCACGAAGGCGCTGTCAGTCTCGGGGAAGGTGAAACGGAACATCGCAGCCCTCTCGGTCGGGGTTATCTCGGTGGTAACGTCGTGGTCGGCCAGATAGACGCTGTAATAATAAGGTCTGGCCTCCTCGCTCCTGTGCGAGAACCAGCTTGCACGCTCGTCCTGCCCGAAGAGCGGAGCTCCGGTCACAGGCATTATCGCGAACTGGCCGTAGTCGCCGATCCAGGGGCTGGGCTGGTGGGTTTCCTTGAAGCCGCGGATCTTGTTGTCCGTGTAGACATAGGTCCAACCATTGCCGATACGGCCTGTCTGGGGTGTCCAGAAGTTCATTCCCCACGGAAGGGCGATTGCAGGATAGGTATTTCCCGTGGAAAGGGTGTAAGTAGACAAAGTGCCGACGAGCGGGTTAACGCAGTCGGCATAATCTGTCTTCTCCGGCGAAGAGCAGGCCACCAACAGTGACATCAGCAATGCCGGAACAATTTTCTTCAGCATAAAAACTATTTGGTGCGAATGACTACGACGCCGTTGGCTCCTCTCGAGCCGTATCCGACACCGTCCTTGATGATTTCGACGCTCTTCACATCATAGATGTTGACGTCGAGGACAGATCCGATCTCCTGGTTGTTCAGAAGTATCATCGCATTGTTGTTAGCCGTCAGAGACCTCTGGCCGCGTATGATGACACTGCCGTCGGAGCTGACATTGACATTCGGAACAAGCGCGTTGATGGCATCGGCGAGGTCAGTATAGCCTTTGAGGTTCTCCTCGGTCAGGCCTGATGCACTGCCCGTAAACTCGCGTCTCTTTACATACATGAAACCGAAGTCCACGAGTTCATCGTCCTGAGATGCTTTCCACTCATCGGTATTTTCCGAAGCCATAACGATTCTCAGGCTCTTCGCATCACCTACCTCGACTTCGTGAGTCCGTCTCTTGATGGTAAAAACTAGTGTATCCTGAGGACCCAGGTTGGTCAGGCCGAAACGGCCCTGCTTGTCGGTCTTTGTATATCTGCCATCGTTCTTAACCTCAACTTTGACATTTTTAATACCCTTGCCGGCAAGGTCTACTATAAGTCCATTGAACGGCACCGCCTCGCTGTTCTGCGCGATTGCAGGCAAGGCTAGAAGAAGAATGGCTGCTGTCAAGAGAAATCTTTTCATTGTGCGTATTATTTGGTCGAGAATTTATATATCGCGTTATGAACATATTCCGTGCCAGGACGAAGGATAGTGTCAGGGAACTCCGGGTGGTTCGGAGCATCGGGGAACTTCTGGGTTTCAAGGGCTATGCCGCTGAAACGGTGGTGCACGTCACCGCGCTTGCCCACGTCAGTGCCGTTCATTGCGGGACCTGAATAGAACTGGATGGCAGGCTGGTCGGTGAAGATTTCCAGGAAGATGCCGGTGGCCGGCTCATACATAGTCGCGCAGGGACGGTTCATATCGCCGGGATGGTTGAGGACATAGTTCTGGTCGTATCCGCCGTTTGCGATAGCGATGGCTTCGACGCTCATATCAGGCCTGCTGCCCACTACGGTGGGAGTGTTGAAATCCATTGCGGTGCCGGCTACGGGAGTAAGCTCTCCAGTAGGGATGAGGGCCTTGTCGGTAGCCGTGAATGTGTCAGCATCGATGTAGAGGATGTGACTGTTGGAGCTGACCTCGCTGGTTCCGTGCAGGTTGAGATAAGGGTGGAATGTCAGGTTCACCGGGCACGCCTTGTCGGTAGTGGCCTTGTGGGTGATGGCCAGTGAGTTGTCGTTCTTCACGGTATAGATCACGGTGATCTTCATATTGCCCGGATATCCCATCTCGCCGTCGGGAGAATTGTAGGTCATCTCGACTACGGGCTCACCCTGGGCGTTCTTGTACTGCTTGCAGTCCCAGACCACGGCATAGATGCCCTTCTTGCCTCCGTGAAGGTGGTTGCCGTTTTCGTTCTGGTCGACCTGATAGGTTACGCCGTCAAGGGTGAATGCACCCTTTGCGATACGGTTGCCGTAACGGCCTACAACAGGACCGGAGAAGGCGTCACCGGTCAGATAGCCTTCGATGGAGTCGAAACCCCAGATGACATCCTTGGGCTCGCCGTTCTTGTCCGGCACGATTATGCTGACCACGCGGGCACCGTAGTTCGTGAACTGAACCACCATTCCGTTTGCGTTCTCAGCAGTATACAGATGCACGTCCTTGCCGTCTACCACAGCCTCGAACAGTGCAGGATCGACTTTGAGGGACTCTGCGCCCTTTTTGCCGGTACAGCTGGCAGCAAGAACCATCATAGCCGCCATAACCATCAATAATGACCTTTTCATAATATTTATTTTATTTCTTTTGTCCGTAATAGGCTCCCGGTCCGTGCTTGCGGTTGAAGTGCTTCTCTACGAGCAGGTCACTCATCGTGAGGTTCGGATTGACCGAATAGGAGATGAATGCCATTTTGGCCACCTGCTCCATAACCACTGAATTTTCTACCGCTTTGGCTGCAGTCGCACCCCAGGAGAAGGGCCCGTGGTTGCGCACCAGAACGGCGGGAGTATGTTCGTAATTGTATTTCTTGAAGAGTTCCACTATCACGTTGCCGGTCTCCAGCTCATAGTCTCCTTCGACCTGCGCCTTTGTCATTGTGTCGGTGCAAGGTATGCAGTCGTGGAAATAATCAGCGTGGGTGGTTCCTATGTTGGGGATGTCCCTGCCTGCCTGTGCCCACGCCGTGGCGTAGGTCGAATGGGTGTGGACCACTCCGCCGATTTTGGGAAACGCCTTGTAGAGGGCCACGTGGGTCGGGGTGTCAGATGACGGACGCAGGTCGCCTTCCACGACTTTGCCGTCGAGGTCTACGACCACCATATCGGAAGCCTTCATCACGTCGTAGCTGACTCCGGAAGGTTTGATGACGACCAGGCCGCTGGCGCGGTCGATGGCACTGACGTTGCCCCAGGTGAATATCACGAGACCGTGGGTGACGAGGCTCAGGTTGGCCTCGAGGACTTCTTGCTTGAGTGCTTCTAACATATTACCAGAAGTAGATATAGAATGCTACGGTAAAGCCGAGTATAACGCAGGTGTGGAAGATGTCCCATCCGTTCCAGCTGCGGCGGGTGACGGCTTTCTGCTCTTCGGTGGCAGTGCCGAACACAAGACCCCTGATTTCGTCCTCAGGTTTCGGGCTGGTGCAGAGGCTGACGATGATGCAGACGAGCAGGCAGACAACCAGCATACAGCCGCAGAAGAAGAGCCAGTTGAAATCGTAGAATACGGTGCGGAACAGGCTTGATCCCAGACCGGCACCCCAGGCGGTGGTATAGATGACCTTTGCCCCGAGACGTACCAGACCGATGATCAGACCGGTGATCAATGCCCACTGGCCGCCCTTGGGAGTGGCTTTCTTCCAGCATACACCCATAAGGAACGCAGCGGCGATACCGGGAGCCAGCACTGACTGAACGTCCTGCAGGTAGAGGTAGAGCACGTCGCCGATGCTCTTCATCACCGGAATCCAGAGGATACCGAGGGTTACGATTATGATTGTGGCGATACGGCCCACCTTCACGAGTTTCTGCTCAGAAACTTCAGGATGCTTGGGCTTGTAAACGTCGATGGTATACAACATTGCGGATGAGTTGAACAGTGAAGCCAGTGAACTCATCAGGGCTGCGAGGATACCGCAGACCACGACTCCCTTGAAACCTGCGGGGAGAAGTTTGGCAACCAGCAGAGGGAATGCCACGTCACCGTTGGTGAGGACCGGGGCGAGTTGGCGGCCGAGTTCAGTGTCGAGGGCTCCGGTGGCGGCTCCGCGTGCAAGCGCGAAGGCGATCATTCCGGGGATGAGGAACAGGAACACGGGCAACAGTTTGAGGTATGCTCCGAAGATGGCTCCTCGACGGGCCTGACGCTGGTCACGGCCTGAAAGAACCCTCTGGACGATGAACTGGTCGGTACACCAGTACCAGAAACCGATGATGGCAGATCCTACCAGTGCGCCGAGCCACGGGTACTGGGGATCGCTGATCGGCCTCATAAGGTGGGACATAGAGCCCTGGGCACCTTCGTAGGCGGGAGTGACGTTGCAGAGGTCAAGCATATTCTGCCATCCGCCGAGCTCCTTGAAGCCAAGGATGAGGATCACGATAGATCCCAGCAGCAGGATGGGCGTCTGGAGCACTGACGTCTTGAGAACCGACTCCATGCCTCCTATCACGGTATAGATAGCTGTCAGCACCACAAGACCGATAGCGGCAACCCAGAAGAAGTCGACATTCGCGCCGAAGATGCGGATGCTTTCGATGCCGAACACCTGCTGGAATACAAGACCGCCGGCATAGACTGTCACGGCAACCTTGGTGAGCACGTAGCTGATCAGTGAAATATAAGTCAGGATCTTCCTTGAACTGCGGTTGTACCTTTTTTCGAGGAACTCAGGCATGGTGTAGACCATACTGCGTTCGTAGAACGGCACGAATACCCAGGCCAGGATCAGGATCATCCAGCCCTGAATCTCCCAGTGGGCCATCGCAAGACCGCTTGACGCACCGCTGCCGGCCAGGCCGATGAGGTGCTCGGAACCGATGTTCGAAGCGAAGATGGACGCACCGATGGCAATCCAGGTCGCATCGCGGCCGCTGAGGAAATAATCAGAAGAATTGTCTTTTTTCTTGCGGACTACCGACATGATAATCCATACCATAGCTGCGACGAATATCGCAATCACTATCCAGTCAAGTAAAGCCATAACAGTTTAGTCAGGTTGAATTGTTGTACTTAATACGCAAATTTAATTAAATTTGTAAGAATCTCTAACAGACGATATCATATAACTAAAATATACAATTATGCTTTTTGAAAATTATGAAGTCTGGTTCGTCACCGGAGCCCAGCTGCTCTACGGAGGTGACGCTGTCGTTCAAGTTGACGGACACTCAAAGGAAATGGTCGAGGGACTCAACGCCTCAGGCAATATCCCTGTGAAAATCGTTTACAAGGGCACTGCCAACAGTTCCAAGGAAGTCGAAGCCGTGATGCTCGCTGCCAACAACGATGAAAAGTGCGTAGGTATAATCACCTGGATGCATACATTCTCGCCCGCCAAGATGTGGATCAAGGGTCTGCAGCAGCTGCAGAAGCCTCTCCTCCACTTCCACACACAGTACAACGCCGAGATTCCCTGGGACAAGATCGACATGGACTTCATGAACCTCAACCAGAGTGCTCACGGAGACATCGAGTTCGGACACATCTGCACCCGTATGCGCATCCCGCGCAAGGTTGTCTGCGGTTATTGGAAAGACGAAAAGGTTCAGAAGCAGATTGCGGTATGGGCCCGTGTTGCAGCCGGTGTCAGCGACGCTCACAACGTCCGCTGCCTGATGTTCGGTATGAATATGAACAATGTCGCAGTGACTGACGGAGACCGCGTCGAGTTCGAGCAACGCCTGGGCTACCACGTCGACTACTATCCCGTCAGCAACCTGATGGAATACTATAAGAAGGTTACAGACGCCGAAGCCGATGCTCTTGTCGAGGAATACAAGAAGCTTTATGAAATCAAGATCGACGAGAGCGGCGAGGATGTATACTGGGAAAAGGTCAAGAACAGCGCCAAGGCCGAAATCGCCCTGCGCCGCGTGCTGAAGGACGAAGGTGCGACAGCTTTCACCACCAACTTCGACGACCTCGGAGACGCCGACATCAACGCTCCCGACTTCTGCGGTTTCGACCAGATCCCCGGCCTGGCTTCACAGAGGCTGATGGCTGAAGGTTACGGTTTCGGCGCAGAAGGCGACTGGAAGACCGCCTGCCTCGTCCGCACCCTCTGGGTGATGCAGAAGGGACTTCCCACCGGCTGTTCTTTCCTTGAGGACTACACCCTCAACTTCGCTGGCGACCGTTCGTCCTGCCTGCAGAGCCATATGCTCGAGATCTGCCCTCTCATCGCCGTAGAGGACAAACCCAAGCTTGAAGTCCACTTCCTCGGCATCGGTATCCGCAAGCAGTTCACGGCCCGTCTGGTCTTCACGTCGAAGACAGGCCCCGGCATCAAGGCCACCATCGTGGACCTCGGCAACCGCTTCCGCCTCATTTCACAGACTGTCGAGTGCATCAAGCCCAAGCCGATGCCCAACCTGCCTGTGGCAAGCGCCCTCTGGATCCCCCAGCCCACCTTCGAGATCGGTGCCGGTGCCTGGATCCTGGCCGGAGGCACACACCACAGCGCATTCTCTTATGACATTACCGAAGAGTACTGGGATGATTTCGCAGAGATGACCGGCATCGAATATGTCCGCATCAACAAGCAGACCGACATTCCCGGCTTCAAGCAGAATCTCCGCAACAACGAAGTTTATTATATGCTCAACAAAGCCCTGAAGTAGTATGGATGCAAGAAGAACCATCGAATCAGGAAAGGCCGTACTCGGCATCGAGTTCGGCTCCACCCGCATCAAGGCGGTATTGATTGACGAGGACCACGTTCCTATCGCCCAGGGCAGCCACGAGTGGGAAAACCAGCTTGTCGACGGCCTCTGGACCTACAGCAACGAGACCATCTGGTTTGGCCTGCAGAGCTGCTATTCCGACCTCCGCAACGATGTCCGCAAGCGTTATGACGTGGAGATCGAGCATCTGGCCTCCATCGGCATCAGCGCAATGATGCACGGCTATATGCCTTTCGACGAGGACGGACACCTTATGGTCCCCTTCCGCACCTGGCGCAACACCAACACCGGAGAAGCCGCAGCCGCCCTCTCCAAACTGTTCGTATACAACATTCCCCTGCGCTGGAGCATCTCCCACCTGTACCAGGCCGTCCTGAACAAGGAGGAGCACGTCCCGAATGTCAGATATCTGACCACGCTTGCAGGATACATCCACTGGAAACTCACGGGAGAGAAGGTTCTCGGCGTCGGCGACGCTTCCGGAATGATTCCCGTCGATCCCGAAACCGGGAACTACAGGGCGGATATGATCGCCAAATTCGACAAACTGGTCGCTCCTTACGGATTCAAGTGGAAGCTCGGCGACATATTGCCGAAAGTCCTGAGTGCAGGCGAGTCCGCAGGCCGCCTGACAGAGACTGGCGCAAAGCGTCTGGATATTACCGGACACCTCCAGGCTGGTGTTCCGCTGTGTCCTCCCGAAGGAGATGCCGGCACCGGCATGGTTGCGACCAACGCCGTAAGGCCCCGTACGGGCAATGTTTCGGCCGGTACTTCATCATTCTCGATGATAGTCCTGGAGAAAGAACTTTCCAAGCCGAACGAGATGATAGATATGGTCACCACTCCTGACGGCAACCTCGTCGCTATGGTCCACTGCAACAACTGTACGTCCGACCTCAACGGCTGGGTCGGCCTGTTCAAGGAGTATGAGGAGTTGATGGGAGTGCCCGTGGATATGGGTGCGATCTTCCAGCGCCTGTTCAATGCCGCAGACAAGGGCGATCCCGACTGCGGCGGCCTCGTTTCCTACAACTACGTTTCGGGCGAGCCCGTCACCGGCTTTGCCGACGGCCGTCCGCTTTTTGTCCGCTCTGCGACCGACAGCTTCAACCTGTCCAATTTCATGCGTTCGATCCTCTATGCCACCGTCGGTGTGCTGAAGATCGGCAACGATGTCCTCCTGAAAGAGGAAAAGGTCAAGGTCGACCGCATCACCGGTCACGGCGGACTGTTCAAGGTCAAAGGGGTGGGCCAGCGCGTCCTGGCAGCGGCTCTCAACTCTCCGATTTCCGTAATGGAGACGGCTGGTGAGGGCGGAGCCTGGGGCATCGCGATCCTCGCCTCTTACCTGGTCAACAATCCCGGCGGAATACCTCTTCCGGACTTCCTGGACAAGATGGTCTTCGCCGGCAACACAGGCGCCGAGATTGCTCCTTCACCCGAGGATGTCGCAGGCTTCGAGGCTTACCTCCAAAACTACAAAGCCTGCCTCGCCGTCGAGCGTGCCGCAGTACAGCACAAGAAATAATCAGCATCAGTAGATCCCGACGTTGTCGAGCGCTATGCAGGCCTTTGAGGCCAGGATATTGACCCGGATGGCATCAGTTGTCACCGGGTCGAATCTTATTATACGCTTGTAGCCGATGGTGGTCTGCTCGTCGAGGGTCTTCCATTGGCCGTCGATCTTCGCTTCAATGCTGAAGCGCTGCACTCTCTGGCCAAGGGCGATATGTTCCTGCAGGACGACTTTGCTCACCCTTACCGGCTTGCGGAACGAGGCTGTCAGCGTGGCTGTCGTCACATCGTCGTCAGTTGCCCAGTAACCTTCGCCGGCCACTCTGGAAGCAGCGAACCTGCGGGAATGTCCCCTCACATCAGAAGCCTTGAAATCAGCTTTTTGGGCAAGATTTTCAGCAAATTCAGCCTCGATGGCCTTGCCGAATCCGATAAGGTTCGCCGAATCAGTGGGGTGTATCAGGCCCCTTCGGTCCGGAGGAACGTTGAGTATCAGGTTGCCGTTGCGGCCTATCGATTTATAATATATGTCCATCAGCTGCTCTACGCTCTTGACGCGGTCGTCCTCACGCTCGTGATAGAACCATCCAGGACGTATCGACACGTCCACCTCTGCGGGAAGCCAGTCTGTGCCGTCTTCCTGGCCGTGGTTGAGCGCATAGCCGTCTCCGTGTCCGGGAGCGAACTCGGCCTTGCGCAGGATGCTCCAGTTCGTCTCGCCGGCAAAACCGGCCTCGTTGCCTACCCAGCGGCAGTCAGGACCGCCGTCAGAGAACATAACCGCCCCGGGTTGGTTCCTGCGGACTATCTCCCAGGTAGCGGGCCAGTCGTAGTATGTGAGATTGTCGATAGTGCGCCTTTCGTCTGCACCACCGTACCACCCGGTACCGCCGTTCGCCCCATCGAACCACACCTCGAAGATGTCACCGTACCGGGTCGTGAGTTCAGTCAGCTGCTTGCGGTAGTAATCGATATAGGCAGAAGTACCGTAATCGGCCCGGTTGCGGTCCCAGGGCGAAAGATAGACTCCAAACTTGAGTCCGTACTCCTTGCAGGCGTCGCTGACCTGCTTCACCAGGTCCCGGCCATAAGGCGAATTCATTATGTTGTGGTCGGTATACTGGGTATCCCACAGGCAGAATCCGTCGTGATGCTTCGCGGTCAGGACGATGCCCTTGAAGCCGGCCCGGCTGACTATGTCCGCCCATTGGCGCGGATCGCAGGCCGTAGGGTTGAATATCTGCTCGCTTTCGTCGCCGTAACCCCATTCGAGGTCGGTGAAGGTATTGGTGGTGAAATGGATGAAGACATAGCGTTCCAGCTGATGCCACTGAAGCTGACGCTCGCTGGGCAGAGGGCCGCAGGGTGCCGGTTCGCTCACCTTCGTGCAAGCCGCCGCCAGCAGCAGCGCTATTATGCAGAGAGATTTCTTCATAAGATCAGGGATTGTTCCGTTCGCTAAGTTACGAATAAAAAACAAGTAAGGGCCGGCTCGTTATGGCGAACCGACCCTGTCCCTGACCTAAACTAAAACTATGATAAACTTCGATGTGAAAATAGGCAAAGACTGTGCCACAATTAGTCGCGAGCTACACGAAGTTTAGCAAATTTTAATAAAAGTGTCTTTGTTGAACCGTCTTCGAACCTGACGACTGCTTTAAGGCCCGCGCCGTCGCCGTCAAATGAGAGTATGGTGCCATAGCCGAAGCGGTCGTGCTCGACCCGCTGTCCCACTTTGAGGGAAGCCACGGGGTCCGGCGTGAATCCGGGCGTCGGAGCGTGCGGCGCCTGCCGGGCAGGCGTTTCGGCAGGCCGGGACGGGCTGGATGACGGCCTGTTCTGGACATAAGACGGTTTATTCTGAACGTATGAAGGTCTGTTCTGGACATAAGACGACCCGCTGCCATAGCGGGAGCCGCCGTATTCCCTGGCGAAAGCCGCACCCATTGCCGCGTTGCTGGCAGCCCTGGCTCCGGAGCGCATCGGCACCGAACCCGTAAGGTACCTGCTGTCGATCTCCCGGATGAAACGGCTCACGTCGTTGCTCTCACTCTTGCCCCAGCGCATACGGTTGCTGGCGTAAGACAAGGTCACGGCCTTCTCGGCCCGGGTCAGAGCCACGTAGAAGAGCCTCCTCTCCTCCTCTATGTCAGCTGGCATCAGGTCTATCGACGACGGGAAGAGGTTCTCCTCGAGGCCGATAACGAAGACGTACGGAAACTCCAGGCCTTTGGCCGCGTGGACCGTCATAAGCGATATCTTGTTGTTATTGTCATCGTCCTGCCCGCTTTCACGGTCGATGGCAGCAAGCAGGGTTATGTTCTCCACATACTCAGAGAGCGTGACGGTTATGCTGCTCGCCGGCACATCGCCGTCATTGGAGCGGTTCTCGGTCTCTTCGTCGACGAAATCCCTGATGCTGTTGTACAAGGCTTCGACATTCTGGAACTTGGAAAGGCCCTCTATCGATGTGTCAGACTTGAATGCTATCAATGCTCCGGTCTGGTTTCCGATCTCCAGAGCCAGTTCGTATGCATCCGTGGTCCACAGCTTATGGTTCAGATCCAGTATCATCGCGACGAAGGTCCTCAGCTTGCCCACGGCCGCGGTCTTAAGTCCTGCCGCAGTCAGTTCCTGGTCCGTCAGCATCACGGCGTCGAGCATCGAGATGTCCCTTGACGCAGCCAGTTCCGCCAGATGGGTGAGCGTGGTTTCGCCAATGCCGCGGGCCGGGAAATTGACGACGCGGCGGAAGGCCTCTACGTCCAGAGGATTGATCACCAACCTGAAATAAGCCAGCATATCCTTCACCTCCGCACGGTCGTAGAACGAGAAACCGGCATAGATGCGGTACGGCAGGTTGCGTTTGCGCAGGGCCTCCTCTATCGAGCGGGACTGGGCGTTGGTGCGGTACAGGACGGCGAAATCGCTGTACTGCGCCTTGGCCGTATATATCCTGTCGACTATCTTCGATGCTACCAGGTAGCTTTCTTCCTGCTCCGTAAAGCCGTTGAGCACCTCTATCTTCTCTCCCACCAGTCCTTCCGAGAAGCAGGTCTTCTCGAGCCTGTGCTCATTCTTCGCGATAAGGCTGTTGGCAGCGTCCACGATGGTCCGGGTGGAGCGGTAGTTCTGCTCCAGGCGGAATATCTTCGCTTCAGGATAATCCTTGTGGAAGGAGAGTATGTTCTCGACCCTCGCTCCGCGGAAGCCATAGATGCTCTGGCTGTCGTCACCCACCACGCAGATGTTGCGGTGAGATGCCGCGAGTTTCTTGAGAATGACGTACTGGGCGAAGTTGGTGTCCTGATACTCGTCCACCAGGATATAGCGGAAACGGCTGCGGATCTGCTCCAGCGCCTCGGGAAAATCCCTGAGGAGGATGTTGGTATTGACGAGGATATCGTCAAAATCCATAGCGCCCGCAATCTTGCACTTCTTGGCATACAGGCTGTAGATGTCGCTGATACGCCCTTTGCGGGCCATCTTGTCTTTCTCGACAACCGAGGGCGTGTTGGCGTAGATGGCCGCGGTGATCAGGCTGTTCTTGGCCGATGATATGCGGTTGGCCACTTCGTTGGGCTTGTACACCTTGTCATCCAGTTCCAGTTCCTTTATGCACTGCTTGACGACGGCGCGGCTGTCGGACTGGTCGTAGATGGTGAACTGCTGGGGATAGCCCAGTTTGTCGGCATAGTCGCGAAGGAACCTGATGAAGATGGAGTGGAAGGTTCCCATCCATATCCAGCGCGCCCTGTTCTCTCCCACGAGGGTGGCGATACGGCTCTTCATCTCATTGGCCGCCTTCTTGGTGAAAGTAAGCGCCAGGATCTCCCCCGGATACGCTCCGCAGGCTATGGCATTGGCTATCCTGCAGGTCAGCACGCGGGTCTTTCCGGCTCCTGCGCCAGCTATGATCAGACAGGGGCCGTCGATGTTGCGGACCGCCTCTGCCTGAGCCTCGTTGAGCTGGTCGAATATGTGATTTGCACTGCCTTCCATACTATGCAAAGATAAGTTCGAAAAAACCTAAAACAAAGGTGATTTCTTCTTTTTTTATATGTATCTTTGCCGGATATTCTGAACAAAATATTATCAATTATTTTATAACAACCAATAATGTCAGAACAGATCAGATTAAAGAGAGGACTGGACATTCCCGTTGCCGGGGCAGCTTCTGCTACAATCGCCAAAACTGTGTCTGCGGACTTTGTTGCAATCAAACCTACCGACTTCAGGGCTCTTGTTCCGAAGATGGTGGTGAAGGAGGGCGACCGCGTACTTGCCGGTGACCCTCTTTTTGTTGACAAGAACCGTCCGCAGGTGAACTTCTGCTCTCCCATAAGCGGCACGGTGGAAGCCGTGGTAAGAGGCGAGAAACGCAAACTGCTGGAAGTTAAAGTCAAGGCTGACGGCAAGATGGAATACCGCCGCAAGAAAGCGGCAGTCCCTGCTTCCATGACCAAGGAAAAGGCAACCGCCCGTATGCTGGAGATGGGTCTCTGGCCGATGATCATCCAAAGGCCTTACGGCATCATCGCCAATCCGGACGACAGCCCCAAGTCAATCTTCATTTCGGCCATGGATACCGCTCCGTTGGCACCGGATTATGATTTCGTGCTCCAGAACCGCCTCGAAGACGTGCAGACAGGCATCGATGTCCTCGGCAAATTCTCCAAAGGCGGAGTTCATTTCAGTATGAATTATTACACCTGCCCGTCTTCTGAATTCAAGAAACTCCGCGGAGTCATCTTCCACGAATTCGAAGGCAAGCACCCTGCAGGAAATGTCGGCGTGCAGATCAACCACATCAGCCCCATCAACAAAGGTGAGATTGTGTGGACCGTCGACCTGCTGTCGGTCGCTATGATAGGCAAGGCCTTCAACGACGGCGTCTATGACGCCACCCGCCTTGTGGCTGTCACCGGCCCCGCCGCAAAGAATCCGGCATACGTGAACGCCATACAGGGAGCCCCGATGTCAGTTTTCGCCGATTTCTTCGACGGTTCGGAGAACGTGCGACTGGTGAGCGGCAACATCCTCACCGGCGAGAATGTCGGAAAGGACGGTTTCCTCGGATTCTTCGACAACCAGATAACCATCCTCAAGGAAGGCGACTACTACGAGACCCTCGGATGGTGCAAACCCTTCCGCACCAAGAAGTTCAGTTTCTCCCACACATACTGGAGCTGGCTTCTCGGCAAGAAGCAGTATGATATGGACACCAACACCAACGGCGGAGCAAGGCCTTTCGTGGTCTCTGACGTCTACGGCAAGGTGCTCCCTATGGATATCTACCCCGTCTATCTGGCCAAGGCCTGCCTGGCAAAGGACATCGAGAAGATGGAGAACCTCGGAATTTACGAGGTCCTGCCCGAAGATTTCGCCCTCTGCGAATTCGTCTGCCCTTCCAAGGTCGGCATCCAGCAGATCATCAGTGACGGCATCGACCTAATGTTAAAAGAAATGGCTTAAGGATATGGGACTCAGGAAAACATTCGACAAATGGGAGCCCGCCTTCAAGAAGGGAGGCAAGCTCAGTGCATTCGGCTCATTCTTTGAAGCCTTCGAAACATTCGTATACGTCCCGAAGACCGTGACCGCCAAGGGTGCGCACGTACGCGACAGCATCGACCTCAAGAGGACGATGTCGACCGTCATGATCGCCCTGATGCCCGCGATCCTCTTCGGAATGTACAACATCGGATACCAGACAAGCCTGGCCGGCGATTTCGACTGGGGATTCTGGAAGATGGTCTGGTACGGCTTCCTCAAGCTTCTTCCGATGTACCTCGTATCTTACATCGTAGGTCTGTTCTTCGAGTGTCTCTTCGCAAACATCCGCAATGAGGAAGTCAGCGAAGGATACTTCGTCACAGGTCTCATCATCCCTCTGATAATGCCCGTCAACGTTCCCCTGTGGATGCTGGCACTTGCAGTAGCATTTGCTGTCGTCATCGGCAAGGAAGTTTTCGGAGGCACCGGAATGAACATCTGGAACCCCGCCCTGCTGGCCCGCGCTTTCCTGTTCTTCGCTTATCCCAAGCAGATGACAGGTGACGACGTATGGGTTGCCGGCGTGGACGGTTTCAGCGGAGCAACTCCCCTCAGCCAGATGGCTGCCAGCGGCACCGTCGACTATTCAGTAGCCGATATGTTCCTGGGATTCATCCCCGGAGCGATCGGAGAGACTTCGACCCTGGCAATACTTCTCGGCGCAGTGATCCTCATCTGGACCGGCGTAGCAAGTTGGAAGATAATGCTCAGCTGCGTGGCAGGCGGACTGCTGGTCGGGCTGCTCGGTGACGTTCCCTGCTACTATCACCTCATTATGGGCGGCTTCGCATTCGGCTGCGTCTTTATGGCCACCGACCCTGTGACTTCAGCCCAGACCGAGGCCGGCAAGTGGATCTACGGCTTCCTTATCGGAGCTTTCGCAGTGCTGTTGAGACTCTTCAACCCCGGTTATCCGGAGGGTATGATGCTCGCCATCCTCGTGATGAACACCTTCGCACCGCTCATTGACCACATCATTGTCAGCGGCAATATTCGCAAACGCCTCAAGAGGGCACAGACAGTTTAAGGAGGGCAGGCAATGAACACAAACAGCAATACATACACCATAATCTATACGACAGTCCTTGTCGTAGTCGTCGCAGCCATCCTTGCCCTCGTGGCAATGGCGCTGAAGCCGCGTCAGACTGCCAATGTCGAGCTGGAGCAGATGAAATCGATAATGCTTGCAGCGAACATCGGCGAGACCAACGGCCAGCCTGACAAGAAAGCAGACTTCAAGAAACTCTACGAGCAGCATATCACCGAAACCTATGTCATCGACGGCAACGGCAACAAAGTGTCTGGCGTAGACGCTTTCGGCGTAGACCTGAAGTCGCAGTACAATGCCATCAAGAACGGCGGCGAGCTGACCCTTCCCGTCTACAAGTGCAAACTTGACAACGGCAATACCGTAACCATCCTTCCTTGCTACGGCGCAGGCCTCTGGGGTGCCATCTGGGGATATCTTTCTGTCGAGGAAGACGGAAGCACCCTCCACGGAGCAATGTTCGCTCACGCAAGTGAGACTCCCGGCCTGGGCGGCGAGATTGCAGAACCCTGGTTCTACAACCAGTTCGACGGCAAGTCGCTCAAGGACGCAGGAGCTTTCTCTTCAGTGAAGATCGTCAAAGGCGGTGCCGGCAACGACCGTAACGGAGTTGACGCCATCAGCGGCGCGACCATCACTTCCCGCTCGCTCCAGAACACCATCGAGCAATGGATGAACTACTACAAACTAATACTCGGAGAATAACAAGATGGATAAAGAAACATATTTGAAACCCCTTTTCAAAGGCAATCCGATCACGGTGCTGGTGCTCGGTATCTGCTCTTCACTTGCAGTTACCGTCCAGCTGAAAGGAGCGCTTGTGATGGCTCTGTCCGTTACTCTGGTAACTGCATTCTCGAGCCTTTTCATCTCATTGCTGAGGAATACGATTCCCAACCGCGTGCGCATCATCGTGCAGCTGGTTGTAGTAGCGATGTTCGTTATTCTCATCGACCAGGCGCTCAAAGCCTTTTCGTACGACACTTCGAAGATGCTTTCCGTCTACATCGGCCTGATCATCACCAACTGTATCATTATGGGCCGCATCGAAGCCTTCGCCCTCGGCAACAAACCCTGGCCGAGCTTCGTTGACGGAGCCTTCAACGGTCTCGGTTACGGTATGATCCTCATCATCGTCGCCTTCTTCCGCGAACTCTTCGGAAGCGGAACCCTTCTCGGATACCAGATCATTCCGCAGAGCTGGTACATCGAGAACGGCGGCTGGTATGCCAACAACGGCCTGATGATTCTTCCGCCTATGGCCCTCATCCTTCTCGGATGCGTGGTATGGGTACACAGAAGCATCGACAAAGAACTTCAAGAGCAATAGGAGGACGCAAGAATGATGGATTATATCAACATATTCATTAAATCGATCTTCGTCGAGAACATGGTGTTCTCATTCTTCCTTGGAATGTGCTCCTATCTCGCCGTATCGAAGAACGTAAAGACCGCAACAGGTCTGGGACTCGCAGTGATCTTCGTGCTGACCATCACCCTGCCCCTGAACTATCTGCTTTATGAATACGTGCTCAAGGCAGGCGCCCTGACCTGGCTCTCTCCGAACCTGGCAGGCGTGGACCTGAGCTTCCTGAGCTATATCGTCTACATCGCCATGATCGCGACTTTCGTCCAGATCGTGGAGATGTTCGTCGAGAAGTTCTCTCCGGCCCTCTACTCATCCCTCGGAATCTTCCTTCCCCTGATTGCCGTGAACTGCGCCATTCTCGGCGGTTCGCTGTTCATGCAGGAGAGAGGTTATTCCAACGTGGGTGAAGCATTCACTTTCGGCCTCGGCAGCGGCATCGGCTGGTTCCTTGCCATCGTGGCAATGGCCGCCATCCGCGAAAAACTGGCTTACAGCAATGTACCCAAGCCCCTTAAGGGTCTCGGACTGGCATTCATCATCACCGGTCTGATGGGCATCGCCTTTATGAGCTTCATGGGATTTCAATTATAGGAGGAAGAGGATATGGATATCAGAACAATCATAGTTTCTATAGTAGCGTGCCTGCTGCTTATCTTGATCCTCGTAGCCCTGCTGCTCTGGATCAAAGGCAAGCTCACCCCTTCCGGTACCGTCAAGATCGACATCAACGGCGGAAAGAAAGTGATCGACGTCCCTCAAGGCAACTCATTGCTGGCTACTCTGGCTGACCAGAAGATATTCCTGCCCTCAGCCTGCGGTGGAAAGGGTTCCTGCGGCCAGTGCAAATGCCGTGTCCTCGAAGGTGGCGGAAGCATTCTCCCTACCGAGACCGTGCATTTCACCCGCAAGCAGATCAACGACAACTGGCGCCTCGGCTGCCAGGTGAAGGTCAAGGACAACCTCAAGGTCGTCATCCCCGAAAGCGCTCTCAGCGTGAAGAAGTGGGAATGCGAAGTGATTTCCAACCACAACGTGGCCACCTTCATCAAGGAATTCGTGGTCAAGCTGCCTGAAGGCGAACACCTCAACTTCCGCTCCGGCGGTTACATCCAGATCGACATACCTGCCATCACCGTAGACTTCAAGGATATGGACATCGACGAGCAGTACCGTGCCGACTGGGAGTTCTACAAGTTCTTCGACCTGAAGATGGTCAACAAGACTCCGACCATCAGGGCATACTCTATGGCCAGCTATCCTGCCGAAGGCGACATCATCAAGCTGAATGTCCGCATCGCCACTCCCCCGTTCGACCGCTCGGCCCCCAAGGGAAGCAACAAGCTTCTCCCCGTCAACCCGGGTGTCAGCTCGTCATACGTGTTCTCACGCAAGCCGGGCGACAAGGTTACCATCAGCGGCCCTTACGGCGAATTCTTCGTTCCGGACAACTGCCCGAAAGACCAGGAATTCATCTTTGTCGGCGGTGGCGCAGGTATGGCTCCTATGCGCAGCCACATCATGCACCTCTTCAAGACGGAGCGCACTACCCGTCCCGTACATTTCTTCTATGGAGCACGCAGCCTGAAGGAAGCCTTCTATCTCGAAGACTACTACGCCATCGAGAAGGAGTTCCCGAACTTCAAGTTCCATCTGGCCCTCGACCGTCCGGATCCGGAAGCCGACAAGGCCGGTGTAGCTTATACTCCGGGCTTTGTGCATAACGTGATGTACGAAACCTACCTGAAAGATCACGAAGCACCCGAGGATATCCTCTACTTCATGTGCGGTCCCGCTATGATGTCGCAGGCTGTTTGCAACCTGCTCGACAGCCTCGGAGTCGCTCCTGAGAGCATCCTATTCGATAACTTCGGTTGATCGCAGACGCCAGGCGGACGGGAACAGATTGTTGCTCCTGCTGCCGAGATTCTTCACGAAACCCAGGGCAATACCCTCATACTTGAGAAGGATGAAACCTCTGGGGGCGTCCGCCAGGACAAGCGGCTCGAGCCGCAGATATTTCAGAGCATCCCCTGCAGACAAGTTCTCGCAGGGGAATGTTTTTTCACACAGGCACTCGCTCAGGGCTAACGCAGCTGCAGGCACGAGGTCGCGTCCTTTCACCGAAGCCACGGCAACGCCAGAACGGATCGCGCCCAAAGACGCTTCCAAAGCCATGATCTCGGCTGCGGTTCCGGCCGGATAGGCTTTGATCATATCTCCTGAAGCGGTTTTGACCTTGTAGCAATCGCAGTTCTGCGCATAATCGCAGGCAGCCTTTGCGGGCAGCTTCGGCAGACGCAGTTTAAGAGGCCTTGCGGAAGCCGTCTTCCGGACAGCGGCCATATACAAGCCTTCCGACCGTGTCGAGCCCGGGATGAACTGCAGGCCGTATTCCGTCCTCAAGGCATCCGGAGCCACACCAAGGCTGACCGGTTCTGCTCCGAGTTCCCTGCATATCCAATCCACATTGCCGTCGTTCTCCGCACGGTTGAAAGTGCAGGTCGAATAGAGCAGCAGGCCTC
>JAGCFF010000016.1 GCA_017650285.1 Bacteroidales bacterium | reverse complement strand
GGAATGCCGTTCTCGCGGGCATACCTGACTGCCTCTATCTTGCCTTCGAGGCCCCTGCTGCCGAAGCCCGGCGCCACGAGGATGCCGTCCATCCTGCCCAGCTGCTCGGCTATGTTCGACGGGTTGAGATGCTCGCTGTGCACCGTATGCACGTGGACCTTGCAGTCGTTCGCCGCACCGGCGTGAATGAAGGCCTCGAGGATGGACTTGTACGCGTCCTGGAGTTCCACATATTTACCGACCAGGGCGATGTCCACCTCGTGGGAATGGTGGAACATACGCTGCAGGTAATTGTTCCAGGCCGTCAGGTTGGCAGCGGGCAGGTCGAGCCCGAAATGCCTTACTATTATGTCGTCCAGTCCCTGCTTGTGCATATAGACCGGAACCTGGTAGATGCTCTTGGCGTCGACTGAGACTATCACGTTCTCCGAAGAGATGTTGCAGAACATAGCGATCTTGCGGCACATATCGGCCGGCACAGGACGTTCGCTGCGGCATACTATGACATCGGGACGGACGCCGTTCTGCTGCAGCTGGCGGACCGAGTGCTGGGTGGGCTTGGTCTTGAGTTCCTTGGCAGCCTTGAGATACGGGACGAGGGTCAGATGCACGCACATACAGTCCTCGCGCGGCAGCTCCCACTGCAGCTGGCGGACAGCCTCGATGTAGGGCAGCGACTCGATGTCGCCCACCACGCCTCCTATCTCCGTGATGACCACGTCATACAGGCCGGTGCTCTCGAGAAGCTGCATCCTGCGCTTGATCTCGTCGGTGACGTGGGGTATGACCTGCACGGTCTTGCCGAGATACGCTCCCTCCCTCTCCTTCTCTATGACAGTCTTGTAGATGCGGCCGGTGGTGACGTTGTTGGCCTGCGACATGCTCACGTTCAGGAAACGCTCGTAGTGACCGAGGTCCAGGTCGGTCTCCGCGCCGTCGTCGGTGACATAGCATTCGCCGTGCTCGTAGGGGTTCAGGGTTCCGGGATCCACATTGATGTAGGGATCGAACTTCTGGATCGTGACACGCAGTCCCCTGCTCTGGAGCAGTTTGGCGATGGATGCGGCAAGTATTCCCTTGCCCAGCGAAGAGGTCACGCCGCCTGTTACAAAAATATACTTCGTCCTCATAGCTATGTATTCAGTTTGAATTCGTCCGATGCTTTTATGCTGATGTCTTCCGCCGTCATACTGCAGAACGCCTTGACGAAAGCCGTGGCAAGCCGTGCGTTGGTGAAGAGCGGCACGTTGAAATCCACTGCGGCACGCCTTATCTTGTAGCCGTTCTCGAGTTCGGTGGCCGTATAGTTCTTGGGAATGTTGATCACCATCCTGACCTTCCTGCTGCGGATGAGGTCGAGTGCCGTCTCATAGACGAAATCGGGGCTTTCACTCTCCTCGCCGGGCCAGAGAGCCCTCCTGGCAGGCACTCCGTTGTCTTCCAGATGGCGCAGGGTTCCGCCCGTGGCGTAGATGGTATAGCCGTGGGCCGCAAGCTGCCGGCACGCGTCCAGCAGGTCGGCCTTCTGCAGGGCGTCGCCCGACGATATCAGCACAGGCCCGTCGGGAACAGTATACCCCACGGATTCCACGGACTTGAGCAGGGCGTCGTTGAAGTCTTCGCCCATACAGCCGGACTCTCCTGTCGAGGCCATATCCACGCCCAGCACGGGATCTGCCCTGAGCAGCCTTGCGAACGAGAACTGGGAAGCCTTCACGCCCACATAGTCGAAGTCGAAATCATCCTTGTGGACAGGCTTCGGATGCTCGCCCAGCATAGCCTGCGTGGCGAGTTCTATCATATTCACCTTGGACACCTTCGAGACGAAGGGGAAGCTGCGCGACGCCCTCAGGTTGCACTCTATGACCTTCACGAAATTCTCCTTTGCGAGGAACTGTATGTTGAAGGGGCCGGTGATGTTCAGGGCCTCGGCGATCTTGCCGGCTATGCTCTTGAGCCGCTTCATCGTGGCCAGGTAGATCTTCTGGGCCGGGAAGACTATCGTGGCATCTCCGGAATGGACTCCTGCGAACTCCACGTGCTCCGAAATGGCGTAGGCGAGGATCTTGCCGGAGTCGGCGACAGCGTCGAACTCTATCTCCTTGCAGCGCTGCATGAATTCGCTCACCACCACAGGATGCTGCTGCGAGACTTCGACAGCCATCGAAAGATAGCGGTCGAGCTCGGTGGCGTCATAGCAGACGTGCATCGCGGCGCCGCTGAGCACATAAGAGGGCCTTATCAGCACGGGATAGCCGACCCTGGCGATGAAGTCGTCCAGGTCCGCACGGCTCGTGAGCTCCATCCACTCGGGCTGGTCGATGCCCAGTGAGTCCACTATCGAAGAGAATTTATGCCTGTCCTCAGCCCTGTCGATGTCGCAGGCCCTGGTTCCGAGGATGGGCACCTTGAACTCATCCAGACGGACGGCGAGGTTGTTGGGAATCTGTCCGCCCACGGACACCACGGTTCCGTGCGGCTGCTCCAGCTCGCAGATGTCCAGCACGCGCTCAAGCGTGAGCTCCTCGAAATAGAGCCTGTCGCATATGTCGTAGTCCGTGGACACGGTCTCGGGGTTGTAATTGATCATCACCCCTCTCCAGCCGGCCTTGCGTATGGTCTGCAAGGCAGTCACGGAGCACCAGTCGAACTCCACCGACGAGCCGATGCGGTAGGCGCCCGAGCCGAGCACGACCACCGAGCGGCCGTCCCTTTCGTATTCTATGTCGTCGAAACTGCCGTTGTATGTCAGATAAAGATAGTTCGTCATTGCCGGGAATTCTGCGGCAAGGGTGTCGATCTGCTTGACGCAGGGCACTATGCCGCGGTTCTTCCTCCATTCCCTCACCCTGTCCTGCATCCTGTCGGCATCGAACACGCCCCTGCACAGCGCACGGGCTATCTGGTGGTCGGAGAATCCCTGGCATTTGGCACGCCGCAGCAGCCCGTCGGGCAGTTCGCTGACATCGCTGTAGCCGAGCAGCTCGTTGCAGGTGTTCACTATGTTGCGCAGCTTGTGCAGGAACCAGTTGTCTATCCTGGTCAGTTCGTGTATCCTTTCGATGGTATAGCCCGATGACAGGGCGTGGGCTATGGCGAATATCCTCGTGTCGTCAGGGTCGCTCAAGGCTGCATCCAGGTCGTCCGGCACTGCCGTGCGGTTCATCACGAAGCCGTGGGCGCCCTGTCCTATCATCCTGAGGCCCTTCTGGAGGGCCTCCTCGAAGTTGCGGCCTATGGCCATCACCTCCCCGACGCTCTTCATGCTCGAGCCTATCTTGCGCGACACGCCCTGGAACTTGCGCAGGTCCCAGCG
>JAGCFF010000015.1 GCA_017650285.1 Bacteroidales bacterium | reverse complement strand
TGCGGACTTTCTCGATGCGGTTGGTCACGGTCTCGAGGTCTTTGATCTGCAGCTCCATATCTACGACTTCCTTGTCGCGGACAGGGTCCACGCTGCCGTCTACGTGCACGATGTTGCCGTCGTCGAAGCAGCGGAGCACGTGGAGGATGGCGTCGGTCTCGCGGATGTTGGCCAGGAACTGGTTGCCCAGGCCTTCACCCTTGCTGGCGCCTTTCACCAGGCCGGCGATGTCGACGATCTCGACCGTGGCGGGAACGACCCTCTTGGGGTGGACGAGTTTCTCGAGCTCTTCGAGCCTGTGATCAGGCACGTTGGTCGAACCGATGTTGGGGTCTATGGTGCAGAACGGGAAATTGGCACTCTGTGCTTTGGAAGAACTGATACAGTTGAACAGAGTCGATTTTCCGACGTTGGGAAGCCCTACTATTCCGCATTTTAGAGACATAATCCGGATTTTTATAAACAATCTGCGAAGATAACAAAAAAAAACGACTTCGCGCCCGCGAAGCCGTGTCCCTTCGTTGCAGTCCGACTGTTATTCAGCCGGAGTTGCGTCTTCCAGGGGAAGAGTGTTCGAAGGCAGTGAAGGCTGGCCTTCTGAAGGGATTGACTGTTCAATCATCTCCCTGACAGAGTCCCTTGAAGCCTTTCTGTTGGGAATGAGGAAGGTGGCTGCGATGCAGAGAACCATAATGATTGCTGCCAGCACCCAGGTGGTCTTCTCAAGGAAGTCTGCAGTCTGGCGTACACCGAAAGTAGTGTTGCCTGATGCGAAATTGGCTGCCAGTCCGCCTCCTTTTGAATTCTGAACGAGAACTACGAGAGTCAGAAGGATGCTTGCCACCATAATGATGATCGAAACGGTTATATAAGCTGCTTGCATGTCGTTATTGTTTTGTTTTTTCTTTACATCTTTCGATGAGGGCTGCAAAGTAAGTGTTTTTTTCCGGATAAAACAAAATAAGTTTCTTGTAAATATCTATGGCTCTTCGATAAAAGCCCTGGGAGTAGTAGATGCCGGCCAGTGTTTCGGTGCAGACTTCGTCGGTATCCGGGGCTTTGGGCCGCGCGTCGCTCGCGAGGATGCCGGCGGCACGGTCGAGCGAAGAGCTCAGATTGCTCTTGGGCGTGAAGTGCAGGTCGGTGTAGCCCTGTCCTGTCTCGGCAAGCTCCTCCAGGTCCTGTCTCGAGAAATAATCGCCCCCTGGCACCCTCCTGCGAGGGGTCTCGGCGGGTTTCTCGGCAGGAATCTCCCTTGCGGGCTGCTCCAGCGGAGCGTCGTCGCGATGGTCTTCGTCGGGGCGTACGTCGGCGCGCAGCTTGGTGCGTTTGCGCAGCGGCAGGTCCTTGGGGGTATGGCCGAGCACCACGATGTCGTAGAGCCGGCTGCGGTCAGGCACATAGAGCCCGATCTTCCTCGCGGCCGGACGGATGTACTCGCGGTCCATCGCCACCATCCTCGAGAAATACTCGGCGCGCGCAGCCGCGAACCAGGGATATTTCTCCATAGTTTCTTCGAGAGCGTGGATGTCGAGGGTCTTTATGTCGCGGGGCTGGGGCATAACTGGTTTACCACTGGGCTACCGAAGCGTTGAATATGTCTTCGACCAGTGTCTCTATGATGTCGTCGCAGAGGGATGCTTCCACTGCGTCGAGCGACAGTTCAGAATTATAGTCCTGGAAAGCGGCGAACTGCTTCTTCTCGAAGTTCTCCTCGGGGTGCAGGACGTTTATGAAAGTGGCGTTGGCGGTGATGGTGAGCCTGTTCTGGGCTGCGACCTCGTCGGCTGTGATGGCCTGGGCGCGGACGTCGTACGACTCGATGGTCACTATCAGCTGCAGGTCACCGTCCTCTTCCTCTTCCCTGAGGCTGGTGAGCTTCTTGAACTTGTCCTTCAGCGCTTCGGTCATCGAGTTGGCCAGCGTGGGGTTCACCTTGAGGGCGTTGTTCACCACCGGTTCGATGGTTATCGTCTCGACGTCGGGCTTGATGGACGTTCCTGAAAACGAATAGATGCCGCAGCCGCTGAGCGCAGCAAGGCAGAAGATCATCGTAAGTATGATGGCGGTCTTTCTCATTCCAGTCCCAGTTCTTTTATTTTGCGGTAAAGTGTCCTTTCGGAGAAGCCCAGCTCTTCGGCAGTGGCCTTGCGCTTGCCTCCGTTGCGCTCCAGCGCCTGGATTATCAGCTCGCGGGTGGCATCCTGCAGCGAAACCGGAGCCTTGGGGGTCAGGTCCACGTGCTGCACCTCCTCCGGCTGCATTTCCTCTCCCTTGTCTTCGTGCCGGAATTCGTGCTGCTCCTCGTAGTTCGAGACGTCGTCGATCACCAGGCCGTCCGATGCGTGCTTCTGCTGCACGGGGATGGCTCCTGAGGGCTGCATCTCGTCGACGCGCTGCTTGAGCTCGGAGATCTCGTGGCGCAGCTGGAAAAGGATCTTGAATATGATGTCGCGGTCGCTGAGGTAGTCTGCGCTCTGGGCGCCGGTCAGCGCCGGAACGTTGTCTTCGCTGTCTACAGGCAGGTATTTCTGCAGCACCTCGGCGTGGATGTGGCGGTCCTTCTCGAGGATGGATATCTGCTCGGCCACGCTCTTCAGCTGGCGGATGTTGCCCGGCCAGCGGTAGTTCGTCAGCATCTGCACTGCGTCGTCGTCGAGACGGATGGCCGGCACGTTGTATTTGTCGGCATAGTCGAGTGCGAATTTCTTGAAGAGCAGATGGATGTCTTCCTTGCGCTCGCGCAGGGCCGGAATCTTGATGGGCACGGTGTTGAGCCTGTAGAAAAGGTCCTCGCGGAAGCGGCCTTCGGACACTGCGTGGCGGAGGTTGATGTTGGTGGCAGCCACTACCCTCACGTCGGTCTTCTGCACCTTCGACGATCCTACCCTGATGAACTCTCCCGTCTGGAGGACCCTCAGGAGGCGGACCTGGGTGGAGAGGGGAAGCTCTGCCACCTCGTCGAGGAACAGCGTGCCGCCGTTGGCCTCTTCGAAATATCCCTTGCGGGCTTCGCTGGCTCCCGTGAAGGCTCCTTTCTCGTGCCCGAAGAGCTCGGAATCGATGGTTCCGTCGGGGATTGCGCCGCAGTTGACGGCGATGTAGACGCCGTGCTTGCGGGGGCTGCCGTAATGGATTATCTGGGGAATGAATTCCTTGCCGACACCGCTCTCTCCGGTTACGAGCACAGAGAGGTCAGTGGCCGCCACCTGGCACGCCACTTCGATGGCCCGATTCAGCTCAGGACTGTTCCCTATGATGCTGAAACGCTGTTTTATCTGCGTCAAATCCATAGCTTGGCAAAGTTACAAAAATTTGAATTATTTGCTTATTAATGTTACTTTTGTAAGACATATCAGACTATATCAACATTAATAAATATCAATTGCATGAAAAGACTTTTTAGAAACATTTTTGTACTTGGTGTTGCCGCTTTTGCTCTCGCATCCTGCAACAATGCCGCAAAGATGGCGGAACTGGCCGAGCAAGTTAAGATTTCTTGTAATCCCGAAGTGCTGCAGGTAGTGGCAGGCAACATCGACGCCGACGTGACAGTCGATTTCCCCGCTGACTATTTCCTCCCGAAAGCTCGCCTTACCGTAGTCCCCGTCCTCAAGTATATGGGCGGTGAAGTCGAAGGAGACTCTTTCGAATATCAGGGCCAGAAGGTTACTGAAAACTATAAGATGGTGTCTAAGGACGGAGCCTCTATCCGCGAGCACGTCAATTTCAAATATGTGCCCGGTATGGAGAAGTCAGTTCTCGTGGCCCGCGCAAAGGTTCTCTACAAGGGACGTGAGTATGAGTTCCCCGGCGAGATCAAGATCGCTGACGGTGCCAATACCACTTATATGCTCGTCAACGAGAACGGTGCATACCACCTGATGGCTGACGAATATAAAGAGGTAATCCCCGAGGAGGTCGAGGCCCAGATCCTCTATCTCATCAACAGCGCCGACGTCCGCTCAAGCCAGCTGAATTCAGCAGGCATCAAGGACTACAAGGCAGCAGTTGCCGACGTGATGAACGATGAGCGCCGCACTATCCTCGGCACCGACATCGTTGCCTATGCATCTCCTGATGGCCCCGAGGGAAGGAACAACACTCTTTCTCAGCAGCGTGAGGCATCAGCCGAGAAGGCTTTCAAGACCGTTGCCAAGAACCTCGAGACCGGCACCGTTACCGGCAAGAGCATCGGTGAGGACTGGGAAGGCTTCAAGGAGCTGGTTACCGCTTCAAACATCCAGGACAAAGACCTCATCCTCCGCGTTCTGTCAATGTACAGCGACCCTGCAGTCCGCGAGTACGAGATCAAGAACATGTCTTCGATCTACAAGTCACTTGCCGACAACGTGCTTCCCGAACTCCGCCGTGCACGTTTCATCACCAACGTAGAGTTCAAGAACTACACTCCTGAAGAGCTGACAGCCCTCGTGAACAGCAACATCGACGTTCTCGACGAGGAAGCTCTCCTGCGTGCCGCCACACTGGTCGAGAATCCTGTTGCAAGGCAGGCCATCTACCGTCAGGCCATCCAGAAGTTCGACAGCGACCGTGCCCGCTTCAACTCTGCAGTTACCTTCCTTGATGCAGGTGACCTCGCTTCTGCCAAGGCTGCCCTCGACGCTGTCAAGAGCACCGACGGCTGCGTGACCAACCTCAAGGGTGTGTTCGCACTTCGCGAAGGCAACTACACTGAGGCTGCCCGCCTGTTCGCAAGCACCGAGTGCCCGAACGCAAAACGCAACTCAGCCATCATCGACATCCTCAACGGCAGCTATGCACAGGCCGCCCAGAAACTCGAGGGTACCGGCGATGCCAACGAAGGTCTTGCATTCATCCTTGCAAACCAGCTTGACAAGGCTGCCAACGTCATCAAGGGCACTGATCCTCTGTCAGCTTACGAACGCGCCATCATCGCTGCACGCCGCGGCAATGCCCAGGCTGCCCAGAACGAGATCAGGTCAGCTTCTGCCGATAGCAAGCTCGCCAACCGCGCCGCTACCGACGTAGAGTTCGCAAAAGTTCAGTAGGATTCGTCCTTATGGCAAGAAGAAGGACGGCTGATGAAGCCGGCCTTTCTTGTTGGTTCGCCTTACAGCTTGAATTCCGGGCAGAGGCTGAGGCCGATGCGGATGTAGTGCTGGGGCTGAAGGGGACTGCCTTCAGGAAGGAACTGATGCTGCTGCTCGAGCCCGTAGCCATACTGGACCATATAATATAAATTCTCGAAGAGGCTGTAGTACGGACGGTAGTGAAGGTCGACCTGGACTGCGCAGCGGTCGAAATAGTCGTAGGGAGTCGCCTTGACGCGTATCTTGAAGTTTTCGTCCGCGCTCTGGAACCACAGGCCGGCAGAGAAGTAGCCGTTGTAGCGGTAGAAGTTGCGGATGCTCGACACCTCTTCGATATATCCATAGCCGAAAGCCGTCTGGAGGGCTGCCGAGAAAAGGGCTCCGCCGCGGAACGGGAAGTCGCGGTAGAGAGCAAGACGGCCGTAGGTCAGGCGTCGGGCATACTTGTCGGCCGCCCCGTTGAACTGCATCTCGGCACCAAGCACAAGCCTTGCGTCCGGGTTCAGCTTGATGGTCAGTTCCGCTCCGGGAGCGAAGATCGTCTCAGATATAGGGCGGGCGTACTGGTAGGTCTCCCAGAATGAAGTCTGCTCATACTTGACCAGCAGAGTGGCATTGTCATCGTTCACGAAGGTATACTGCAGTCCGATGTGGAACTTGTCGTTGAAATCGGTTTCGCGTGTGGTTCCGGTCTTGTTGCTGAAGCCCGTCAGATAGTATTCCCCGCCGTAGACGCCGAGGCCCAGGTTGTCGCCCAGATTGAATATATCCGCATATTCCTCTTCATCGAAATCGTACAGTTCAGGTTCGTACACTTCTTCGGTGGCTGTGGTGTCGGTCTGTGCGTATGCGGCCAGGCAAACGGCGAACAGCGCCGCCAGGCTCAGGAAAAACTTTTTCATTTCAGCAGGTTTGTAAGATCTATGAACTGCTCTACACTGAGCTGCTCGGGACGGAGCTGGGAGTACTGCTCCGGCACATTCTCCGAAATGGTGCGCAGCGAATTGCGCAGGGTCTTGCGACGCTGGTTGAAGGCAGTCTTGACCACTGCCTTGAATTTGGCCGGGTCGCATCCGAGGTCCGTGCGGCTGTTGCGGCGCAGCCTGATGACAGCCGACTTGACCTTGGGCGGCGGCACGAAGGCACCTTCCCCCACGGTGAACAGATACTCTATGTCGTACCAGGTCTGCAGCAGCACAGATAGGATGCCGTAGGTCTTGTTGCCTGCAGGGGCGGCGATGCGCTCCGCCACCTCCTTCTGCACCATACCCACCACAAGCGGAATGCTGTCCACATAGTCCAGCACCTTGAAGAATATCTGCGAGGAGATGTTGTAGGGGAAATTGCCGATGATGCAGAACGGTTTGTCCTGGTAGATCTTGGCGAGGTTCAGGGCAAGGAAATCCTCCTGGTAGAGAGACTGCGTGAAGCCCGGAAAATTCTGGCGGAGATAGTCCACCGACTCCTCGTCGATCTCCACGGCGCGGAGGCTGATGTCGCTGCGACGGAGCAGGTACTGCGTGAGCACTCCCATCCCCGGCCCGACCTCCAGCACGTCGGCGGGAAGCGCGAAGCCCGCGGTGTCCAGCGACGCCACGATGCGCTGCGCCACCTCCTGGTCCGTCAGGAAGTGCTGTCCCAGATATTTCTTGGCTCGTACCTGCATATTATACGCTTGTAAAGATACTCCATTTTCTGTACTTTTGCGTATATGGCAAGCACCAAATCCACAATGTCGCCGCTGATGCAGCAGTACTACCAGATCAAGGCCCAGCACCCTGACTGCGTAATGTTCTTCCGTGTGGGCGACTTCTACGAGACCTTCGGGGAAGATGCCATCATCACCAGCAAGGTTCTCGGCCTGGTGCTCACGCGCAAGGCAAGCGGCGGCGGCGCTTTCACCGAGCTTGCCGGAGTGCCCCATCACGCCATCGACGTCTATCTCCCCAAGATGGTCAAGGCCGGCTACAAGGTGGCTGTCTGCGACCAGCTTGAGGATCCCAAGCTCACCAAGACCCTTGTCAAGAGGGGCATCACGGAACTCGTGACCCCCGGAGTCAGCTTCAACGACGGCCTTCTCACCGGCGGCGAGAACAACTGGCTGGCGGCTTGCTATTTCGAGCAGCACAAGGCCGGAGTGGCGTTTCTGGACATCTCCACAGGCACCTTCAAGGTTGCGGAGGGAGACCGCCAGTACATCGACATACTGCTGTCGGACTTCGCGCCGAAGGAGGTGCTGCTGCAGCAGGACATAATCCGCAATTCCGACAGCGAGTTCGCGCCCCTTGTGGAGCATCTGCGTCACTCCCGCACCTGCATAACCCCGATGCAGGAATGGGCCTTCAGCTATTCCAGCGCC
>JAGCFF010000126.1 GCA_017650285.1 Bacteroidales bacterium | reverse complement strand
GAACTGTGCGCGGTTCTTCCAGATAGTCTTGTTCTTCTCGTAGTTGGCGTTGAAATCGAGATATGAATTCAACGAAACGGAACCGAAACCGCCGGCGGCCCAGTCCATAAGTGACACTTGTGAAAAACCGAGCTGTGTCAGCAGAGAAGTATTCCAGTATTTGGGAACTTCAACTGCTGCGGAATCAGCGGGCTGCTCCTGCGCATACATAGCTGTGGCGCAGAGCATAACCATAATTGTTAACAGAATCTTCTTCATAGCGGTGTGTGTTTTTTAGTATGCTTTGGCGAAGACCACGCGGCGTGCGCTCGGCTTGCCCGAGTAGACGCATTTGCCCGGCTCTTCGCAAACGAAACTGTCAGAAGGAATGCAGCGGATGGTCGCCTTGGTCTCTTCCTGGATTTTCAGCTCGGTTTCGGTCGTGCCGTCCCAGTGGCAGAGGAGGAAATATCCCTGCTCGATCTTTTCCTTGAATTCGTCCCAGCTGTCCACCTTGATGGTATGGGCCTCGCGGAAGTCCAATGCCTTCTTGTAGATGTTGTCCTGGATGTCATCCATCAGCTTGAGAACATATTCGGTGAGTCCTTCCTGCGAAACGGAATCTTTGGTGAGGGTGTCGCGGCGGGCGAGTTCCACGGTGCCTGATGCGAGGTCGCGGGGACCCATCGCTATGCGGCAAGGCACGCCCTTGAGCTCCCACTCGGCGAATTTGAAGCCGGGACGGAGATTGTCGCGGTCGTCGATCTTGACAGAGAGGCCCTTGGCTTCCATATCAGCCTTGATGGCTTCCATTTTCTCCACGAGGGCAGCGTGCTCTTCGGGAGTCTTGAAGATCGGAACCATCACTACGTGGATGGGAGCGAGCTTCGGAGGGAGAACGAGGCCGTTGTCGTCGCTGTGAGCCATTATGAGCGCGCCCATAAGACGGGTCGAAACGCCCCAGGAAGTAGCCCATACATATTCGAGGCCGCCCTCCTTGTTGGCATACTGCACGTCGAAGGCTTTCGCGAAGTTCTGGCCGAGGAAATGTGAAGTGCCGGCCTGCAGCGCCTTGCCGTCCTGCATCATCGCTTCGATGCAGTATGTGTCGATGGCGCCTGCAAAACGCTCGCTTTCCGATTTGTGACCCACGATTACGGGCACTGCCATATAATCCCTTGCGAATGTGGCGTATACGCCGACCATCTTCTCAGCCTCGGCGATTGCTTCGGCTGCTGTGGCGTGGGCGGTGTGGCCTTCCTGCCAGAGGAACTCGGCTGTGCGCAGGAAGAGGCGGGTGCGCATCTCCCAGCGGACAACGTTGGCCCATTGGTTGATCAGCAGGGGAAGGTCTCTCCACGACTTGATCCAGTTCTTGTATGTATTCCAGATGATGGTTTCTGAGGTGGGACGTATGATGAGCTCTTCTTCCAGCTTGGCGGCGGGGTCAACCACGACTCCGCTGCCGTCGGGGTTGTTCATCAGCCTGTGATGGGTGACCACGGCGCATTCCTTTGCAAAGCCTTCTACGTGCTCGGCTTCCTTGCTCAGGAACGATTTTGGAATGAAGAGCGGAAAATATGCATTGCTGTGACCGGTATCCTTGAACATCTTGTCAAGCGAGTGCTGCATCTTCTCCCAGATGGCATAACCATAGGGCTTGATCACCATGCAGCCCCTGACTGCGGAATTCTCCGCCAAGTCGGCTTTGACTACCAGGTCATTGTACCATTGAGAGTAGTTGTCACTCCTGCTGGTCAGTTCTTTTGCCATATCTTTTTATTTTTGGTATAAATTTTGATAAATTTGCTTTGCAAACCGTTTTAAAGCAGTTTTAGCGGTAGCAAAAGTAATAAAAATAACTAACATAAGGAGGTAACCATGAAAAACAGAATGTTCCTAATGCTTCTAGCATCGTTGGTGCTCAGCTCTTGTGGCTCTTATGGCTACTATTCTTCTTCGTTGTATGACGATGGCATCTACTACAAGCCTGACAGGGTGAGGATGATGACCGCCACTGAGGCAGCAGCAGAGATCGCCGCCGTCGAAAACGATGTGTTCACTGCCCGCGAGGCAACGAGAGACACAGAAAGATATACGGTCCATATCGACAAGATTGCTGCAGACAATTCAGTATACGACCTTGCCGATGACGAAACTTACGAAAGCCGTCTTCGCAAGTTCGATGATACTGACATAACTCTTACCGTAAATATCATTGACTATGATGATTACTGGACAAGACCGTGGTACAATCCCTGGTGGGGCACATACCGCCGCTCGTGGTACTATCGTCCCTGGAGAATTGCTTTCTACGATCCTTGGTTCTATGATCCCTGGTACTACGATCCCTGGTATTACGATCCCTGGTACATAGGCAGCCCTTACTGGCACACCGCATACTGGATGTCACCGTTCTACTATGATTCATGGTATCACCATCATCACTACTGGGCTTACGATCCCTATTACTACGGCCCTTACTACGGCTACGGTTATGGCGGATATTACGGCCCCGGCGGAAACTACCTTGACGGCGGCGGACGCAGAGACAATATGGTATACGGACGCAGAGGCGGTACTACTCTCGCAGGTGCGGGCTCAACTGCTGCCTCCAGAGCTTCAGGTTCTTTCGCAACTACCGGCTCATCACGCAGGATTGACGGTGTGACAGCAGCTGTGAACAGCGCTTCTACAAGGGCTGTTGCAGAGTCTGCAGGAACCAAGTCAGTTTCAAGCAGGTCTGTCGGCTCAAGAGATGCTTCTACCGGCATCACCCGCGCAGCGACCAGCTCTGCTTCATCAAGGTCTACCAGCTCACGTACTGTCAACAGTTCAAGCAGCACTACCCGCTCAAGCGTAGGCACTGCCACCTCTTCAGGTTCACGCAGGTCAACTACTGTCAACAGCGGCAGCTCTTCAAACCGTTCATCAGGCGTAAGCACCCGTTCAGGTTCGACTACCCGTTCATCAGGTACGACTACCCGTTCATCAGGCACAACCACCCGTTCATCAGGTGCAACCACCCGCTCATCAGGTTCGTCAACCAGATCTACCGGTTCAGCAACCCGCTCATCAGGCGGAGGCTATAGCTCAGGCTCAAGCCGTTCTACCGGTGGTGGATACTCTGGCGGTGGCGGATTCTCAGGCGGCAGCTCAGGTGGCGGCGGTGGATTCTCAGGCGGCAGCTCAAGCAGCGGCGGTGGTGCAAGCCACGGCAGCAGCGGGGGCGGCGGAAGGCGCTAGGCACGCAACAATATGCTGCTAAACAAAATCTTTCCCAACACAAACTTATTAGACTTTACGGTGATGAAAGCAATTAATAAAATAGCATTGACAGTTTTGTTGCTGTCCCTTTCTTGGGCCGGTTTCGCCCAGGATACGGATCAGGCATACAACATCGCAGAGAATATATATATAGGATCTGCGCGTACTCTCGCAATGGGTAATGCATTCACCGCTGTAGGCGGAGACCTCGGTGCTCTCAGCCTGAATCCTGCCAGCAGCGGAATCCTCAGGATGTCAGAGTTCGAAATATCTCCTTCACTGATATTTGCTGTGGGAAAAGCTGATTATCTGAATTCATACAGCGAAGACAGTTTCACTAAGTTCTCGCTTCCTAACTTCGCATACAGCCAGCACATTCCTACCGGCCGTCTTTCTGGCCTCGTAGGTTTCAACTTCGGTTTCTCTCTCAACAGGATCAAGAGTTTCAACTCAATAGTAAACACCTCAGGGACGATGAAGGCCGGAAGAGGCAACAACTCATCAAGCTGGCTTGGTGACAAGACGATGACCCTGCTCAATTATGATCCTGCCGATTATGGCGATTATAATTCAGACATTCCCTGGTCATCACAGCTTGCCTGGGACACCTGGCTGATCGAAGAAGTTGACGGGCTGATGCTCGGTGCCACTGAGAACTACGATTACGATGCCGAGAGGGCATATCTCGCAGGTGATATCTATCAGGGTATCTACCGCAGGACCACCGGAGGCATCGACGAGTTCACAGTCAACTGGGCCGGCAACTGGAACGACAACTTCTACTTCGGAGTCAATATCAACATCTATGATGTAGAATTGAATGTGAGCGACACTTATTCAGAAGAAGCTCTCAATTCGCTCGACTTCGATTCAGGTATCATGAATTACAACTACAATTACTGGCAGAAGACTGTCGGTACCGGAATCGGGATGAAAGCAGGTATCATCTATCTGCCTACCGAGCATCTCCGCATCGGAGCTACTATCTCAACTCCTACCAAGTACAGCCTCACCGATTACTGGGGAGCTACGATGAGCAACAGCTTCGACAACGGCAACAAGAACGAGATGAGCACTCCTACCGGCAACTACGACTACCAGATTGTAGCTCCGATGAGATACTCTCTTGGTCTGGCCTACACTCTTGGAACCGTAGGTCTGATCAGCTTCGATTACGAAGGAGTCAACTACTCTAACACAAAGATGAAAGACTACTATGGCGGCACAGCGACTTTCGCTCCCGACAACACTTACATCAAGAGTAACTTCCAGCGCAACGCGAACATCATCCGCGTCGGTGCTGAGATGAACCTGACTCCTGCAATGGCGATCCGCGGCGGCTATGCCTACTACGATGATGGAAGGAAAGCATATGCAGCCAACCAGTTCGTCTCTTGCGGTCTTGGATTCAGACTCTCAAAGGGTGCAAACCTCGATCTCGCCTGGCAGAGCCAGCTGAAGAACGAAAACGGCTTCACCCTCTATGACGACTACGATGGATTCAAGGCTCCTGTCGGATATGTAAGCAACGCCAACAACAAACTGATGGCTACCCTCCGTTTCAAATTCTAATTATTACTTGACGAAAAAAGGCTGTCCGGATCGGACAGCCTTTTTTTTGTGTATATATCGGTCGTTAGAACTCGTAATTGTACGGCATCCTTGCGTAGAGCATCTGAGGATCGTCAAGCACGTTGAGAAGCTGGTCAATCTCCTTGATGCCGGTCTTTATTGAAATGTCTTCGCTGTTGTCACCGGAGAACTGTGACATCATCTGTTCGAACATACTCTTCTTTTCGGGCATTACGACGAGTTTATAACTGTCGAGTCCGGCAGCTGCGGCTGCATAAGCTATGGCGTCAGTCAGACCTCCTTTAGCATCGGCAAGGCCGATGTTGAGAGCGTCGCGGCCTGACCATACGCGTCCCTGTCCGATCTCATCCACCTGATCCGGGGTCATATTCCTGCCGCGGGAAACCAGGCCGGTGAATTCGGTATAGATCTTCTCAATCATCTTCTGCATATACTCGACCTCGTCGTCGTCGAGCTTGCGCATACCGCCCATCATATCGCTGCGCTTGTGTGAGCCTACCGATGCGGTATTCACGTGCAGGGTCTTTGAGAGTCCGCCTCCGATGTTGGGAATGAGCGAGAACACTCCGATCGAACCGGTGAGGGTGGTCTTGTCCGTAAAGATGTAGTCAGTGTTGGAGCTGATCCAGTAGCCGCCGGAAGCCGCATAGTCACCGTAGCTGGCGATGACGGGCTTGACAGCCTTGAGGTTCAGCATTGCGCGGTTGATTATTTCAGATGCCTGGACGCTTCCGCCGGGAGAATTGATGCGGAATACGACTGCCTTCACGCTTGAGTCCTGCTCCACTTTCTTGAGTCTGCGGGCAAGTACTTCGCCGACGATAGCGTTGTCTGCGTTGCCGCTCATCTCGATTTCGCCGTCAGCATAGATGACTGCGATCTTGTCCTTTACCTTGCTGTCATCCTTGACTTTGGCAGTTGCATAGGTGCCGAGGTCTGCGAATTTGAGGTCCTTTGCTTCCTTCACGTCGAAGAGGGTGCAGAGATAGTCTTCAAGTTCGTCCTTGTACATAAACTGGTCGACGATGCCTCTTTCCAGCAGACTCTCTGCATCGAGAAGTTCGAGGTTCTCGATCCATCCGTTAAGGTCTTCAGCGCTGAAGTCGCGGCTTGCTGCGATCTCTTCGCAGATCGATGCCCAGAGACTGTTGACGAGAACCTGGTTCTGCTCGCGGTTGGCGTCGGTGAGGTGGTTCTGGGTGAACTGCTCGCCTGCAGATTTGTATTTGCCGTGACGGATGAGCTGGATGTCAACGCCCAGATTGTCGAGCAGGTCCTTGAAGAAGGTGAGGTTGGTGCCGACACCTGTGATCATAGCCTCGCCGTAGGTGTTGATGATGACCTTGTCGGCTACGGATGCGAGGTAGTAGCTCAGGTTGTCATAGCCGTTGGCGTAGGCGATGACGGGTTTGCCTGACTGGCGGAAACGTGCCAGAGCCTGCCTCAGTTCTTCTGTGCAGGACATGCTCATACCCATCTTGTCGGTATTGAGGTATATGAATTTCACACCGGGATCGGCGGCGGCTGCATCGATAGCCCTTATTGCGGTGAGCAGAGGCATTCCTTCATCCATCGACAGATTCATACTAGTGAGATTCTGCACTGAGAAAGAACTCTGTCCGCGCTCGCTGATCGGAGTGGAGAAGTCTATCTTGAGGATCGACTGCGGGGGAACTACAGCAGTTTTGGCTGCTCCTCCTGCGATGGCGGCACCGATGCTGCCCATAAAGAAGAAGAAAATGAGCCCGAGTGCGACTAGACATCCCAGAAGGGCTGCGAGAAAGGTTTTCCAAAAATTGCTCATTGGTTATTAAGATTAATTTGGCTGCAAAATTAATCTTTTTATTGGATATTGAATTCCTTGGAGAGAATCTCCATCAGGCCGTCAGCGTCGTCAACCTCCGGGATGATCCACTGTGACTGATAGACGAGCCTTGGAATTCCGCTTTTCCCCTGCATCGTAGTGCGGCCGAAAAGCTCGAAACTTTTTGTGAAGACGGTGTTGACCGCTGCATTCCTTTCAGCTTCGAACAGCTGCTGCTCGCCGCCGAGAAGCTGGGCGGCTTTGAGGGTGGCGGCTTCAACCGTGCGGGGGTACCAGCCCTTGGCGGGGTCTTCGGCCGTGAAGAGCCATTCGTCGAATTCAGCGAACTTGTCAGGCTCTGCGAACCAGACAGCCAATGCCAGGCGGGCCAGGTCGCAGGAACCGGCAAACTGGTCGCGGCCGCTGGCGGGGATATAGGGATTGCAGGCGTAGCTAAGGGGGCAGGGGACAAGCACGAACGCAATGTCGGGACGGCTTTCGGTAATATCCTTTGCTGCAAAATGAATCTTGCGGCAGTGAGAACACTGATAGTCGAACATCAGGTTGATCCGGTAAGCGGCATCTTCGCTGCCCAGGACCGGGGTTTCGTCGGCTTTGAGCACAGGAAGCGCGTTGGCGGAATCACCACGGTCATATGCGACCTTGGGCGTTGTGGACAGCTGGAACAACGCAAGACCTGCGGCAAGCAGAAGACCTGCGGCTCCGCAGACCGGATTCCATTTCGAAGGGCAGCTGCGGTGAGCCTGATACCACAGAAGCCCCGTGACTATGATGCCGACGGAGTGGGTGGCAAGGCAATATTTGCAGAACTGCCCCAGAATCCATTTCTGCAATATGAAGAACCATATGGCACTGCCCAGAATGGCTCCTCCGAAAACGAGGAGCATCTTCCACGCCAGCGGAGCGATTTCCTTGTCCCTGACGAAGAACAGACACAGAAGGATGGCCAGATAGACGCCGGCTGCGAGCCCGGCGACAGGGATGACTCCCATCAGGGAGGACCATCTGCTGCCGAGGACGCTGTCGCAGGACGAGCCTGCTGCGCAGCCCACCAATGCGGTTCCCCGCAGGGAATGCATTGCCATGACTGCGCTTAAAACAAGGGCCACGATGCCGAGAAGCATCGTGACCCGTTTAAGCGTCGTAGCACGGTCTGTCTGTGCCATCGATAATACTAGTATGCGTTAGGCGCGCCGGGAGTAGGCACGTTGTCGGTCAGTGACACTCCTGATGCGTGGTTGGCCTTGAGAGGCTCGGCGAGGGTTACGCCAGTACCTGCAACCTGCTGTCCGGGGATATGGAGTATCTTGACGGGTTCAGCAAGGTTGATTGTGCTGGGAGGTATGTTGTTGGTCGGGGCACCGAACTGACGGCGGGCCTGGACTACGCTCTCGACCACTGCGTCCTCGTTGCCGATCTTGATGGCCTGTCCTGCACGGAAGCCCTGTACTCCCTGAACCTGGATAGACTTGGCGCCCGGGAGAACGATGGCAGAAAGAACGGTTGCTCCGGCAGTTCCGACCTCCTTGACCACTGCTATCTCGTCACCGATGTGAAGTCTTGATCCGGGCTTGAGGCCAGCTACGTTGGCAACCTTGATGTTGGTGGCTCCTGCTACGGCAGCGGCGGCAAGGCTTGAGCTTGCCTGGAGCTTGAAGTCGTTGATGTTGTCGTCAGCATCGGCTCCGTCGGGATAACGGCCTGAGCTGAGGTTGGGAGTTGCTACGGG
>JAGCFF010000125.1 GCA_017650285.1 Bacteroidales bacterium | reverse complement strand
GTGCCGATGACCATAGCGCAGCGGAACAGCCTGAACGCGTCCACGAACTTCTGTACGGTGTTCTCGTCGCTGTAGATGTCGTCGCTGTCGAGCTGAAGGGCGAATCGGCCGCAGTCGGGATGATGCAGGGCTGCGTTCCAGTTGCCTCCTATGGCGTGCCAGGTGGGGTCCTGGGCTACATATACCAGCCTGCTGTCGGAAGCGTACTTGCGTATGATGTCCACGGTGCCGTCTGTGGAGTTGTCGTCCACCACGAACACGTTATATCTGAAATCGGTCTTCTGGCTGAGGGCGGACTTGATGGCGTCCTCTATCGTGCGCACCCTGTTGCGGCAGGGGATGATGACGGAGGCTTCGTATCTGAAATCGCCTTCATCGATGTCGATATCCTTGAATTCCGGTGCAAGCCAGCCGCCGATGGCCTTCAGATGCTCGGTGCAGGCCTTTTCCATCTCGATCTGTACCTCACGGTTCTTCGGATCGACATAGTCGAACTGCTTTTCTCCGCTTTTGCGCGAGTCGGTCTCCACTTCATAGTAGAGATACTCGTTGATATGCTCCAGCTTGCCAAGGCGAGAAACCTTGAGGCGGAGGTCGTAGAGGCCGGCGAACTGATAGTTCTCGGTCATCGTCGCGGCGGCAGCCTTTAAAATGTCGGTGCGGAAGAGAAGCACGCTTCCGAAGTCGAAATCGTCGCGCAGCGAGCCGCTCTGGCAGTCGATGACAGGGGCGTTGCGCACGTCGCCGTCTATTTTGATGAAATGGTCGGAATAGAGCATCGCGGCTCCGGTGTCCCTGGCCACCTGGACCATCCTTTCGAGCGACCAGTGTACCCAGTCGAGGCGGAAGGTTTTGGTGTAGAGCAGGGTGTATTCGGTGGAAGCGTCATCTGCGACCCTGCGGATCGAGACTGACGACTTGAGACTGTCTGTGATGAATACGTCGCCGACAAGAGGGCATTCGAGCAGATTCTCGCGGGTGGCTTCGGCATCGGCACCCTGAAGGATGAAGCAGGTTACGGTTTTCATCGGCTGGATTTGCTGGCGTAGGGTGCTACCATCTCCGCGAACCTGGCCACGCCTTTCGTCGCGACGTCCTGGATCTGGGTGTAGCGGTCGTAGTGGAGGTTCATCGGGGTCGGATCCACTAGATAGATGGGAGTTCCCGGAGTGATGTACTGTATCAGTCCGGCTGCGGGATAGACGTTGAGCGACGTGCCCACGACGAGCAGGATGTCGGCTTTCTCCACTATGCGGATCGCCGGCTCTATCATCGGCACGGCTTCGCCGAACCAGACTATATGGGGGCGCAGCTGGTCGCCGGTAGGGGCGAGGTCTCCCAGGTGGATGTCCTTGTAGCCTATGTCGTAAATCTTGTTCTCGTGGTTTTCTCCGCGTGCCTGGGTTATGAGGCCGTGAAGGTGGATGACCTTGGTGCTGCCCGCGCGCTCGTGGAGGTTGTCGATGTTCTGGGTGATGATGTCCACATCCCAGTCCTTCTCCATCTGCGCCAGGACCTTGTGGGCCTCGTTCGGCTCAGTGTGCTCGATCTGACGGCGGCGTTCGTTGTAGAATTTCAACATCAGGGCCTTGTTGCGATACCATCCTTCGATGGATGCGACTTCCTGGGCGGAGTAGTTTTCCCACAGTCCGTCGCTGTCCCTGAAAGTGCTCAGGCCGCTCTCCTTGCTGATGCCTGCTCCTGAAAGTACTGCGAGTTTTTTCATACTACAAATTTAACTTTTTTGTGCTATATTTGGAATCCTTACGCTAATTATTGAACTATGAAATTCTCAAGTCTATTCAATCCTACATACGGCATTATCCGCAGTCTGATAGCATTGCTGCTGGGTCTTGCCATCGTTATTTGGCCGAGCGTGGCCGTCGATGCTTTCGTCCGCGTCCTCGGCGCCGCTATGATCCTTGTGGGAGGCGTTTCCCTCGGCATCAACTTCCTTGGCAAGGAGAGGCTGGGATTTATGTTTGCCTTCTCAGGTATAATCGCAGTCGTGTTCGGAATAATCCTGCTGGTTTTCCCGGACTTCTTCGTCAATCTGCTGTCATACCTGTTCGGAGTCCTGATGCTCTTCTTCAGCATAGGTGAGATAGCAACCCTGCTCTCTGCAAGCAAGTACACCAAGGTCAAGTTCGCTTTCTATATAATACCCATCCTCATCTTCCTCGGCGGCATCTTTATGATAGTCAACCCCGTGGAAGCCATCAAGACCGTGTTCGTCATCTTCGGCATCGCGCTGATACTCTATGCTGTATGCGAGTTCGTGATGTCCGTGAGGTTCAAGAAGGTCTTCAAGGCTGCCGAGGAGCAGGCTGCATATGAGGCGGCCAAGGCTGATGCCATCGAGGCTGAGGTCATCGAGAGCAAACCCCTGACAGAAGAAGCGGATGTCGATGAACCCGCTCTGCCCGAAGAAGTCCCCGGCCATTCAGACCATCCGGACGACTAAGCGACAATTACTTTTATTATGGAAGATAAAGAAATGCAACCCAAGGGCTTGCCGGAGAATGCCTACCGGAAGCTCAAGGAGGGGGAGAGCTATGAGCCTGTCCTTTCTCCTAAGAAGAAGTATCCCGAGGCCAATGCGTGGAGCGTGACCATCGGTGTGCTGATGACCATCATCTTCTCCGCCGCGGCGGCCTATCTGGGCCTCAAGGTGGGGCAGGTGTTCGAGGCTGCGATTCCCATCGCAATCATAGCCGTCGGCCTGTCAAGCGCCTGCAAGCGCAAGAATGCCCTGTCCGAGAATGTCATCATCCAGTCGATCGGCGCCTGCAGCGGATCTATCGTGGCCGGTGCCATATTCACCCTCCCGGCGCTGTACATCCTCCAGGCCAAGTTCCCCGAGCTGACGGTGGATTTCGGCAAGGTGTTCTTCAGTTCCCTGCTCGGCGGCGTGCTCGGTATACTTTTCCTCATTCCTTTCAGAAAATATTTTGTCAAGGATATGCACGGGGAGTATCCCTTCCCGGAGGCGACTGCCACCACCCAGGTGCTCGTCAGCGGCCAGAACGGCGGCAAGGATGCCAAGCTGCTGCTCGTCAGCGGCCTGATAGGAGGTATCTACGACTTCATCGTTTCGACCTTCGGCTGGTGGGCTGAGACCATTTCGACCAAGGTGCTGCCCTGGGGCGCTGCCGTGGCTGACAAGGCCAAGCTGGTCCTCAAGCTCAACGTAGGTGCGGCTGTGGCCGGTCTCGGCTATATCGTCGGCCTGAAATACGCCTTCATCATCTGCTGCGGTTCGTTCCTCGTATGGCTGGTCATCATCCCCCTGATGAACCTTATCTGGGGCCCGGAAGTGCTGAATATAGTCAGCAACGTGACCCAGACTGTCGGCTCTATGCCTCCCGAGACCATCTTCACAACCTATGCAAGGCATATCGGTATCGGCGGTATCGCGACTGCCGGCATCATCGGCATCATCAAGTCAGCCGGTGTGATCAAGAGCGCCGTCGGCCTCGCAGCCAAGGAGATCAAGAGCAAGAAAGGCACCGTGGACGCTGAAGTCCAGCGCACCCAGAGGGATCTCTCGATGAAGGTTGTCGTGATCGGCATCCTCCTGGCCCTCCTGGTAACCTTCCTGTTCTTCATCTTCGGAGTTGTAGGCAATATCTGGCACGCTGTCATCGCTTTGCTGGTTGTCGGAATCATAGCATTCCTCTTCACGACGGTCGCAGCGCAGGCCATCGCACTAGTGGGTACCAACCCTGTCAGTGGAATGACCCTGATGACCCTTATCCTCACATCGGTGATCCTCGTTGCAGCAGGTCTCAACGGCACTGCCGGAATGACTGCGGCCCTTATCATAGGCGGCGTTGTCTGCACGGCCCTTTCCGTGGCCGGTGCCTTCATCACCGACCTCAAGATCGGTTACTGGATCGGAACTACCCCGAAAGTACAGGAAACCTGGAAATTCCTCGGAACGCTGGTGGCTGCTGCCACAGTCGGTGGTGTGATAATAGTCCTCAACAAGACCTACGGCTTCACCGGTGAGAACGCCCTCGTTGCTCCTCAGGCGAATGCCATGGCTGCTGTCATAGAGCCCCTGATGTCAGGCGGTGGCGCTCCCTGGCTGCTCTACGGCATCGGTGCTGTCATTGCAATAATACTGACTGTCTTCAAGGTGCCTGCACTGGCATTCTCTCTCGG
>JAGCFF010000014.1 GCA_017650285.1 Bacteroidales bacterium | reverse complement strand
GCAAAAACAAAAGAGGAACTTTCAAATTTAATGAAAATTCCTCTTTTGTACCCCGTAGTGGAATCGAACCACTATTTAAAGTTTAGGAAACTTCCGTTCTATCCGTTGAACTAACAGGGCTCGATTCAGTCTTAGGACTGACAGTCGTCACGAATTACGAATTCTTGACGATAATCTGACGGCCACGATAGTAACCGCACTCAGGGCAAACGCGATGGAACAATACAGTTGCGCCGCAGTTTGAGCAAGTCGTCATTGTGGGGACGATAGCTACATCGTGGGTTCTTCTTTTGTCTCTGCGCTGTTTAGAGACTTTTCGTTTAGGATGTGCCATTATTAATAGTTTTTATTTGTTTTTGTTCAATAAATCCTTCAAACCGCTGAAAGGTGCATTCTTTTCGGGCTTCTCCACAGCTTCAAGCTCTTTGAGGCGAGCCATCATCTCAGGATTGCACTGCCCTTCGGGATGAACCTTTACAATCGGTATGCTGAGGCAGATGAAGTCGTACACGGTCTGTCCGAGGTCGAGCTCCACCTGGTCTTCGGGGAGAATAAGAACATTGTCGTCTTCCTCCTCCACTGTCTCCGGATCGCTGTCGAAGCGAACCACGAGCAACTGCTCCTGATCGACTTCTATCGGCAGCGGGTCCAGGCATCTGTCACACTCGACGACAACTGTTCCTTTGATCTTGCAAAGAACTTCAATCCAGCTCCCTTTCTTCTCCTCGTCCACGTGCACGTCGCAGTCCGTATCGAGTACGAATTCATTGCCGAATTCCTCAAGGAAACTTTTATCAACCTTAAAATCAAAACTCTGAGAGCCCTTGACGGTATTCTTTACAGGTATGATCATCGTGCTCATCGGCGCTGGTCTTGCAAAGTGGGCTGCAAATATAGTAAAATTTTTGAAACTTTTACTCTTGGGCGCGTTTTCTTGCCAAAGCGTCGAGAAGTATCTTGCGGATACGCATAGATTTGGGCGTAATCTCCACAAGTTCATCCTCCTGGATGTATTCCAGAGCCTCTTCGAGACTGAACTTCACGGGAGGAGGAAGCATCACTTTCTCGTCTGTTCCGGCGGCGCGGACGTTGGTCAGCTTCTTCGTCTTGCAGACATTCACCACGAGGTCCCTCTCACGGGTATGCTCCCCTATCACCTGGCCCATATAAACCTGCTCGCCCGGATCTATGAAGAAGCGGCCGCGGTCCTGAAGCTTGTCCATCGCGTAGGCCACTGCCTCGCCTGTCTCGGCTGCCACAAGCGAACCGTTGACCCTCTTTTCGATGTCACCCTTGTAGGGTTCATAATCCTTGAAGCGGTGGGCGATGATGGCCTCTCCCTGACTGGCTGTCAGAAGGTTGCTGCGCAGTCCCATAAGTCCGCGAGAAGGAATGTCGAAATCGAGATGGGTGCGGCCGTCGTGCGACTCCATACGGAGCAGGGCTCCCTTGCGGCGGGTCGCCATCTCTATGGCCTTGCCCACGAATTCGTCGGGAACTTCGATGGTAAGGTCCTCGATAGGCTCGCAGCGCTGTCCGTTGATGGTCTTGTCCAGCACCTTGGGCTGGCCCACCTGCAGTTCGAAACCCTCGCGGCGCATAGTCTCGATAAGGATCGAGAGGTGCAGCACGCCACGGCCGTATACAATGAACGAATCCGTGCCGATGCCAGGCTTCACCCTGAGCGCCAGGTTCTTCTCCAGCTCGCGCTCGAGACGTTCCTTGATGTGACGGGAGGTGACGAACTTGCCCTCCTGGCCGAAGAACGGGGAATCGTTGATGGTGAAGAGCATACTCATCGTAGGCTCGTCGATGCTGATCGGAGTCAGGGCCTCGGGATTCTCGAAGTCGGCTATGGTGTCGCCGATCTCGAAGCCGTCGATGCCCACCACTGCGCAGATGTCGCCGCACTGCACTTCCTGGATTTTCTTTTTCTCAAGCCCTTCGAACACCATAAGGTCCTTCACCTTCTGCTTCTCGACTATGTCGTAGCGCTTGCAGAGCGAGATGTTCATTCCGGCCTTGAGAGTGCCGCGGGTGATGCGGCCTATGGCTATACGGCCCACATAGGGCGAGTATTCGAGAGAAGATATCAGCATCTGCACGGTTCCCTCCACCTGCTCGGGAGCGGGGATCTCTTCGAGGATGACATCCAGCAGCGCGGTGATGTCGGTGGTCGGCTTGCGCCAGTCGAGCGACATCCAGCCTTGCTTGGCGCTGCCGAACACCGTGCGGAAATCGAGCTGTTCCTCGGTGGCGTTGAGCTGGCACATAAGGTCGAAGACCTGCTCGTTCACTTCGTCGGGACGGCAGTTCGGCTTGTCGACCTTGTTGATGACCACAATCGGCTTCTTGCCCATTTCGATGGCTTTCTGCAGGACGAAGCGGGTCTGCGGCATAGTGCCTTCGAAAGCGTCCACGAGCAGCAGCACGCCGTCGGCCATATTCAGCACACGTTCCACCTCTCCTCCGAAGTCAGCGTGGCCGGGAGTGTCGATGATGTTGATCTTGGTGTTCTTGTAAGGAACGGACACGTTCTTGGCCAGGATGGTGATGCCCCTCTCGCGCTCGAGGTCGTTGTTGTCGAGGATCAGCGTACCCAGCTTCTCTGCGTCGCGCAGAATCTTGCTCTGCTGTATCATCTTGTCAACCAGGGTCGTCTTGCCGTGGTCGACGTGGGCGATGATTGCTATATTTCTGATATCTTGCATAGGGCCGCAAAATTATATAATTTTGGGGCAATCGAAAAAATAATTCTAAAGCTATATGAATCAGATTCTCGTACGTCCTGCAGATATGGAGCGCATCACCACTGCCGCCCTTGCAGAAAAATACATTGAAAGCCAGATCTCAGCGCTCAGAAGCCAGATCGGTGACAAGAAAGTACTCCTCGCCCTCTCCGGAGGTGTCGATTCCTCTGTGGTTGCAGCGCTGCTCATCAAGGCTGTCGGCCGCCAGCTCGTCTGTGTGCACGTCAACCACGGTCTTCTGCGCAAAGGCGAGCCCGAGCAGGTGATCAAGGTATTCCGCGACGAAATGAATGCTGACCTGATATATGTCGACGCTGTCGACCGCTTCCTCGACAAGCTGGCCGGAGTGACCGACCCCGAGCAGAAGCGCAAGATCATCGGCGCCGAGTTCATCGAGGTGTTCGCCGAAGAAGCCCGCAAGCTTGACGGCATAGAATTCCTCGCCCAGGGCACCATCTGGCCCGACATCCTTGAATCTGAAGCCGGCATCAAGGCGCACCACAACGCCGGAGGCCTTCCTGAAGATATGAATTTCGAACTTGTAGAGCCCGTACGCATCCTGTTCAAGGATGAAGTCCGCATAGTCGGCAAGGAGCTCGGTCTTCCCGACAATATGGTGTTCCGCCAGCCCTTCCCCGGCCCCGGCCTCGGAGTGCGCTGCCCCGGCGCCATCACCCGCGACCGTCTCGAGGCCGTCCGCGAATCTGACGCCATCCTCCGCGAGGAATTCGAGAAAAACGGACTGGAAGGCAAGGTTTGGCAGTATTTCACTGTGGTTCCCGACTTCAAGTCTACCGGCATAAAGAACGGCAAGCGCACCTTCGACTGGCCTTGCATCATCCGCGCCATCAACACCACCGACGTAATGGAAGTTACGGTCGAGCATCTCTCCGACGAACTGATCGACCATCTGGTGAAACGCATAACCACCGAAGTGCCGGGCATCAACCGCGTGCTTTTCGACTACACTCCCAAACCGCCGGCAACCGTAGAATACGAATAATGAAAAAGGTGACTCTCCCGAGTCACCTTTTTTTGTCAGTTGCCCATCACATAATCGATGACGGCCCGGTTGGCCGCATCGATCTTGTCGGTGCTGTATCTTATGTATATACCCGTGATATGGGCGCCGTGACGGTGCCCCAGGGCTTCGCTTATAGTGTCTTTGGGGATATCCAGGTCCACCGCATAATTGGCCCAGGAATATCTCGCCCAATAGAGCGTGAGGCCATCAAGGACCGACGAGAGGAAATTGTTGCAGTTCTGCTCGAAGCACTTGTACTTCTCGGCATAGTTCAGCAGCAGTTCGTTCCCGGAGTAACGGTCTATGATGGCCTGGGCCTCCGGCTCGATCTTGATGGTGTAGTTCTTTCCGGTCTTGGAGCGCTTGTACTGGATACGGCCGTTGACCACGCTTTCCTTCGTCAGTTTCTTGAGGTCGGCAGGATTGATGCCGATGAGCAGGAAGGACAGCACGAAGGCATCCCGGTACATAGCCTGCCTGCCTTTGAGGTCCATATCCATCAGCCGGCGCATCGTATCGACCGGCAATGAACGCAGCGGCGTGTCATCCTCTGCGCTGCTGTCGATCTTCAGATAGGCCGGATTGACTTCGACCCCGCTCTCGTAGGCATAGCGTATCACCGCTTTGAGATCCTTCATACGCCTGGAGACGGTATTGCGCTTGTATCCTGACATTGCGCGCTGCCATCCTTCCAGGAAACTGTAATTCACATCCGAAAGCTTCACTTTGTTCAGGTCCCCGCAGTACTCTGTCAGTCGTTTGCGGGTCTGGTCGTAACTCACCCTCGTACTGCCGGTCTTGAGTTCTATTACCTTGGTAAAGTACTCGCCGAGAGACGGCACGTCTACAGTAGGAGCATTGAGCTTCAAGTTAGTCAGCATCTGACGCAGCTGTTCTTTAGTAAGAGTAGAGAACACGCCCCTTTCCATCAGTTCAACGATACGGTTGTTTATACTGAGAAGGAGCATACCCAGTATATTGTTGATTCTTCTCGCCCCGGTGCCGATGCACACCTGGAGGTTGGCGTCCCAATCAGATGGAGCGAGGTAAATGCCTGTCGACAGGTAAAGGTTGGTTCCATATCCCACTTTGATCTGTACTGGGTAGGTTCCATCCTTCAGGGCCCTTCGTGTGTCAAGGCGTAAGGCTGTTTTTCCCATAAAATTGCTGATTGTTTGCTGAAAACAAGTCCTGCAAAAATCATACTGGTTGGGACATTGAACGCGGTCACAATGTTCAGAAAGTATCGTGCTAAAGGAACTTAAGAGACTTGGCTTCATGATTTTAGCGTCAAATTGCAAAACCCGTATGGATACGTGTTTTTAAATTTTCCTGTAAGATAAATAGAAAAATCGAGACGGCAAAATCGAAATACTAAAATACTTACCTAATTATTAATCAATTAACAAACAACTTAATCATTAACTTAAAGCATTACTTATGGAAAACAACTTCAACAAAAAGTCAACTTTCTTTAAGTTACTGTCAGTTGCTTTTGTGCTTTGCGCCTTCACCTGGAGCGCGCTTGCGCAGAACGTGATAGTTAAAGGAGTTGT
>JAGCFF010000124.1 GCA_017650285.1 Bacteroidales bacterium | reverse complement strand
GCTCGCCGCGCACCTGGGACTTGCGAAAGCCGATATACGCGAGTAATTGGCAAACACTGATATGGCAGCGATACAGTCATCACGCATAATAGTGCTGCACCTCACCAAGTACGGCGATTCGTCGCTGGTGGTCCACGCCATAGACTCGGCGTGCGGACGCTGCAGCTATATGCTCCGCGGTGCCGGCCGCAGCAAACGCGTGACGATGGGCACACTCCACAACCTCGCCATCCTCGACATAGTCAGCGTCGCCAACCCCAAAAGTTCGATGGCCTACCTCAAGGAGTATGAGCCGGCCCTGCCGCTGACGTCGCTCCGCAGCGATATGGACAAGAACGCCATCGCGATGTTCATCAGCGAGCTGCTCTACCGCACCATCGTCGCGCAGAACAACGACGAGCGCCTCTTCAGCTGGCTGTGCGAAGCCATCGCCCGCCTCGACGCCGTCGGCGCGACCGCCTCGGGACCTGCCGCCCAGCCGAACGCGACCGGGGAAACGATTGCCGCCGGACCAGCCGGGAAAAACATAGCGAACTTCCATCTGTGGTTCCTGGCCGGTTTCTGCACCGTGATGGGATTCGGTCCCACCCGCGAAGGACTCTTCGACGGCTGCGACCTGCTGCACGCCGACAACCTCGCGCTGCTCCGCCAGCTCACCGCAGCAGAATTCACCGAAGCAATGGCCATCCCCCTCACCGGAGCCCGCCGCCGCGACTTCTGCGAGCAGATGATCCGCTACATCTCCTACCACCTCGGCATCAACCTCAACCTCCGCTCCCTCGACGTCCTCCACGAGCTCTATCAGTAGCGCGGCAGCCGGGCACAAAAAAAGAGGGCGACGGGCGCCCTCTTTCGTATGAAACGTGAAGCTGTTATTTCTTCTTGAAGAGTGAGATGATCCAGAGGAGGAGGCAGGCGCCTACTACTGCGGTGAGGATCTGTCCGAGGATGGTAGCGCCGAATGACACGCCCAGCCAGTTGAGAACATTACCACCGATGAAACCACCGATGATACCGATGAGGATGTTGATGAGCAGACCGAAGCCGAATCCTTTAACAAGAACGCCAGCGAGCCAGCCGGCTACGGCACCGATGAGGAGAGTAATGATAATTCCCATAATATAAAAAGTTTAAGGTTGAAGTAAATGTTCTAGTCTATGAGGCATTCGCCAGTCATATCGGCAGGCTGGGGGATGCCCATCAGGCGCAGCATAGTGGGCGCGATGTCGGCAAGGCGGCCGTCGCGGACACTCTTCACGTCGTCGTCGACAACGATGAACTGCACGGGATTCAGGGAGTGGGCGGTGTTGGGAGAGCCGTCGGGGTTCACCGCGTAGTCGGCGTTGCCGTGGTCGGCGGTGATCAGCACGCTGTAGCCGTGGGCACGGGCCACGTCCACAACCTGCCCCACAAGGGCGTCGATGGTCTTCACGGCCTTGCAGATGGCCTCGTACACGCCGGTGTGTCCCACCATATCGCCGTTGGCGAAGTTCAGGATCACCATATCGTGCTTCTCGGTCTTCAGGTCGTCCATAAGGGCGGCGGCAACCTCCGGAGCGCTCATCTCGGGCTGGAGGTCGTAGGTGGCCACCTTCGGAGAGTTGATGAGGATGCGGTCCTCATTCTCGAAGGGAGCCTCGCGTCCGCCGTTGAAGAAGAAGGTGACGTGGGCGTATTTCTCGGTCTCGGCTATACGCAGCTGAGAGCGTCCGGCCTTGGCAACCACCTCGCCGATGGTGTCGGTGACATTCTCCTTGTCGAAGAGGATGTGCAGTCCGGTGAACTTGTCGTCGTAGGGAGTCAGGCAGCAGTAGTAGAGGGGAATGGTGTGCATTCCGGCCTCGGGCATATCCTGCTGGGTGAGCACGGTGGTCATCTCGCGGGCGCGGTCGTTGCGGAAGTTGTAGAAGATCACGGCGTCGCCCTCCTGGATGGTGGCAACGGGCTTGCCGTCAGCGCCGACCACGCAGATGGGCTTGATGAACTCGTCGGTGACGTCCTCGGCATAGGACTCCTTGATGCCTTCGGTGGCAGAGGTGACCTTCTTGCCGACACCGTTCACCAGCAGGTCGTAGCCCTGCTTTACGCGCTCCCAGCGTTTGTCGCGGTCCATGGCGTAGTAGCGGCCCACAACCGAAGCGACCTTGCCTGTGGTGGCGGCCATCTTCTGTTCCAGCTCCTCTACGAAGCCCAGTCCGCTGCGGGGGTCGCAGTCACGGCCGTCCATAAAGCAGTGCACATAGACCTTCTCGAAGCCCTGGTTGGCGGCCTCTGCGAGGAATTCGTAGAGATGGTTCAGCGAGCTGTGTACACCGCCGTGAGAGCAAAGGCCGAGGAAGTGCAGTGCCTTGCCGGAAGTCTTCACGTAGTCATATACTGCGGCAATCTCCTTGTTCTCGAGAAGCTTGTGGGCAGCGCAGGCGCGGTTGATCTTCACAAGGTCCTGGTAGACGATGCGGCCGCCGCCGATGTTGAGGTGTCCCACCTCCGAGTTGCCCATCTGGCCGTCAGGCAGACCGACGTCTTCGCCGCAGGCCATAAGATGTGAGAAAGGATATTTGGCGCGCAGGGCGTCGATATGAGGTTGACCCTGGGTGTAGATGGCGTTGCTATGGTCGTGTTTGCCCTCTCCCCAGCCGTCAAGAATCATCAACAATACTTTTTTGTCCATATTTTCAGTTATATTTGTCTAACGTAATCAGATGCAAATTTACGGAAAATAGTTTAAGTTTTGCATCCCCAGCATTAGGGATTTAGCGTATGTCGAAGAAAGTAAAACTCCGCAAACAGCAGAAGGAGCATCAGAGGAAAATGGCGGCTCCCCGCGTCAGCGTCAAAGGTCGCCACAGCAAGAGTCAGGAAGAACTTGAAGGTGTTGTCAGCCTAGCCCGCGACGGCTTCGGCTTCGTGGTGCTGGAAGGCAGCGACAACGACATTTTCGTGCCTCAGAGCAAGCTGAGAGGCGCTCTGAACGGCGACAGGGTGAAGGTGCTCGTGACCAAGAAGAGGAACGACTCGCGCCGCCAGGAAGGTGAGGTGGTGAAGATCCTGGAGCGCAGCAAACGGCCTCACATCGGCATACTGACGGTCCGCGGCAACCAGGCCTGGGCCATCATCGAGAGCGCCCGTATGCCCTATGACATCCGCATTCCCATCGACAGCCCGAAAGACCTTCCGGAAATAGGCGGCATCAAGGCTGCCAACGGAGTGAAGGTGGCAGTGGTGGTGACCGACTGGCCCCGCAAGAGCATGGAGCCCATCGGCAAGATCGTGGACGTGCTGGGAGAGTCCGGCAAAAACGACACCGAGATGCACGCCATCCTGGCGGAGTTCGAGCTGCCGTACCGCTTCGAGCCGGAGGTCAGCCAGGCCGCCGACAAGATATCCGACGCCATCACCAATGCGGAGATCGCGAAGCGCAAGGACTACCGCAAGATCACTACTTTCACCATCGACCCTGCCGACGCCAAGGACTTCGACGACGCCATTTCGTTCGTGCAGCTGGGTGAGGGCCGCTACGAGGTGGGAATACATATCGCCGACGTCACTTTCTATGTGAAGCCGGGCGACATTGTCGACAAGGAGGCCTACAACCGCGCCACTTCGGTATATCTTGTGGACCGCACCGTGCCGATGCTGCCGGAGAACCTCAGCAACAAGCTCTGCTCGCTGCGTCCGCACGAGGACAAGCTCTGCTATGCGGCGATATTCGAGCTGGACGACCACGCCAAGGTGCACAGCGAGTGGTACGGCCGCACCGTCATCAATTCGGACTACCGTTTCGACTATGACCAGGCCCAGCAGATCATCGAGACGCACGAGGGGCCGCTGGCTGCCGAGATCGGCAAGCTGAACGACCTTGCCACCATCCTTCGCAAGAACCGTTTCGACCACGGCGCGGTGAACTTCGAGAGGCCGGAGATGAAGGTGAAGGTCGACGAGGAGGGCCGTCCGATAGAGGTGGGGCAGAGAATCACCAGGGAGAGCAACTGGCTCATCGAGGAGTTCATGCTGCTGGCCAACAAGGGGGTGGCGGAGTTCGTCGCCCGCAAGCTGCCGTCGCTCAAGCAGCCGACTTTCGTCTACCGTATCCACGAGACTCCCAACACCGAGAAGCTCGATTCTCTGCGGTCGTTCGCCAAGGTCTTCGGCCACACGATGGGTCCGACCGAGAACACTAAGCAGACCGTGCGCAGCCTCAACAACCTCCTGAAGGAGGCCAAGGGCAAGCCGGAGGAGAGCGCTCTGCAGATCCTGGCGCTGCGCTCGATGGCCAGGGCGCGCTACAGCACTGACAACATAGGCCACTACGGTCTGGCCTTCCAGTACTATACCCACTTCACTTCGCCGATCCGCCGCTATCCGGATATGATGGTGCACCGCCTGCTGGCGATGTACACTTCGGGCGGCAAGAGCCAGGACAAGGACTACTTCGAGAAGTGCTGCGACTGGTCGTCCCAGAGGGAGCAGATTGCTGCCGATGCCGAGCGTGCCAGCATCAAGTACAAGCTCATCGAGTTTATGCAGGACAAGATCGGGCAGGAGTTCGAGGGTACGGTGAGCGGCGTGACTGATTGGGGCATCTATGTGGAGATCGAGCCGACCAAGATCGAGGGTATGGTGTCGATCCGCGAGATGAACGATGACTACTACACTTTCGACGAGGAGAAGTATATGGTTGTCGGCAAGGCTTCGCGCCGGACTTTCACACTCGGCGACCGAGTGCGTGTCCGCGTGCTCCGCGCCAGCCTCGAGCAGAAGCTCCTGGACTACCAGCTGCTGGAGAAACTTCCTACTGAATAATTATACTGGAGTATGTCGATAAAGTCAATGCCTGTCTGGAAATGGGCGCTGCTTCTGCTGGCAAGCCTGCTGCTGGCTTTCCTTATGTACGGTCTCTGCCAGGTGGCTTTCGAAGCTTTCGAGGCCGATTGGGCCTGCAGTCTTGCTGCCATCCTGGCCTCTGGAGCGATGCTGGCCTTGTATGCCCTTTTTGTCAGATGGTTCGAGAAGCATCCTGCGAGGGATATTCCGTTCGGCCGGCTTGTCCCTGACACGTTGAAAGGGCTGGGCATCGGCTTTGGCTTTTTTGTGCTGGTTGTCCTCGTTATGTTTGTCTTCGGGCTCTACAAGTTCGATTCTTTCGGCACTGACAGGCCGGCTGCCATAATCGCTTCGTTCTTTATGTTCCTGATGGTTGCGGTTGCTGAGGAAATCATTTTCAGAGGCATCCTTTTCCGCTGGATCGACGAGAAGTGGGGCTTTGTTGCGACCTTGATCATTTCATCACTTCTGTTCGGACTGCTCCACATTTTCCAGCCGGGCGCTACTCTGTGGTCTTCCTTTGCCATCGCCGTCGAGGCTGGACTGTTGCTCGGTGCCTCGTATAAATATTCGGGAGCGCTGTGGCTTCCTATTGGCATCCACTGGGCGTGGAACTTCACTCAGGGAAACATCTTCGGGTTTGAGGTTTCCGGCAGCGATGCTGGCGACTCTCTCATACGCGCTTCGGTCAGCGGCCCCGAAATCCTGACGGGTGGTGCTTTCGGGGCGGAGGCTTCGGTCATCGCTCTGGTCATCGGCCTTCTGCTGTCCCTTTGCTTCATCGTCAAAGTGCTTCGCCGCGAGCAGCGCTGACGGTTGCGAAGTTATCCTCGGCAGAGCGAGGAGGGCCCCCACCAGAGCCCCCCGCAGCGCCCCCGGGAGATAACTTCCTCCGCACGGGGCTTCGGCCCAGTGTTAATGGGCCAGCCCCCACTCAGACCTTCTTTCCGCTGCCGCCGCCTGGCCAGCACTTCCCGGCAGCAAATCTCCGCGAAGTTATCCTAGACAGGCAAAAGGGAGCCCAACGGCAGAGCTCCCTGCCTGGCTGGAGATAACTTCATTT
>JAGCFF010000123.1 GCA_017650285.1 Bacteroidales bacterium | reverse complement strand
CCCGCCATCATCTGGACCGGCTACAACGGTATGGCCCAGGGCGAGGCTGTTCCCCGCATCATCTTCGGCGAAGTTTCACCCGGCGGCAAGCTCAACGCCACCTGGTTCAAGACTGTCAAGGACCTTCCGGCCATCACCGACTACAACCTGCGCCGCAGCTCAGGTTCAGTGGGCCGTACCCTCTGGTACTTCAACCGCGAGGTTTCTTATCCGTTCGGATTCGGTCTGAGCTACACCACTTTCGAATACAGCAATTTCCGCATCAGCAAGAGCAGCATCACTCCTAACGATGTGGTTACCCTCAGCGTAGATGTCACCAATACCGGCAAGTACAGCGCCGACGAGGTCGTTCAGATCTACGTGGCTACTCCCGACAGCCCCGCTGCCCTCGAGCGTCCCGCCAAACGTCTGAAAGGCTTCAAGCGCGTTACCATCCCTCGCGGCCAGACCCGCACCGTAAGCATCGAGATCAAATGCTCAGACCTCTGGTTCTGGGATATGGATGCAGAGCGTATGACCTTCGACCAGGGCCGCTATGTATTCGAGTTCGGTTCGTCTTCACAGGACATCCGCGGCACCGTGAGCGCCAATATGTCCGGCAAGCTTGACCTCAAGCTGAAGACTCTCTGGGCAAGCACCGACGCCAACGTGCTCCGCATCGGCGAGACCGCACACGCAAGCTTCTCAGCCTGCCTCAACGACGACAGCTTCGACAACACCGCTCGCGGCACCTGGAGGAGCAGCAATCCTTCAGTGGCATCTGTGGCAGCCGACGGTACCATCACCGCCCGCTCTATGGGTATCGCCACCATCACCTGCACCGCTACCATCGGCGGCGTGACCAAGGAAGATTCGTTTGCGATAAAGGTTATGCCCGAGATGAGCCTCGCAAGCCTCAAGGTAGGCGGCAAGACAGTCAAGGTGGGCGACGCTTCCCAGCTCAGCTTCATCGGCAAGGCCGGCAAGGCCCCTGTCGTTGCAGCAGTTGCCAAGGATCCCGCCATCTCTGTAAACGTGAAGCAGGCTGCAGCCATCCCCGGCACGGCAGTCGTTACCCTGTCTGACGAGAACACCGGAGACGGCCGCGAGATCGCCGTCAACTTCGGTACCAAGGGCGTTTCCGATACATTCCAGAAATCAGCCCTCGGCAGCCAGTGGAACTGGGTTCGCGAGAATCCTGCATTGTGGTCGCTCAGCGAGCGTCCCGGCTCTATCGTGCTGACCAGCGCCAAGGGAGACATCCTCCAGGCCGGCAATGACGCTCAGAACATCCTCCTCCAGGAAGCCAACGCCGACTGGACAGTGGACACCAAGCTGACCTGCCTGTCGACTCCCGCCGCTCCGGCACAGAACGCCGGTCTTGTGGCATACCAGGATGACGACAACTTCGTGAAGTTCGTCTATGGTGCAGCAATGGCAATGCGTCGTCCCGACCCTGCCGCTCCCGCAGCTCCGGCCGCAGGACAGCTCCAGCTGGTAGTTGAAGAGAACGGTGCCCAGAAAGCTGCAGTCCGTGTGCCTATGGAAGGCATCGTCGGTGCAGACAATGTGGTATGGCTCAGGCTCGTTAAGAAGGGTGACAGCTACACTGCATTCTACTCTGTGGACGGCAAGAAATTTACCGAAGCCGGTTCGGCACAGATTGTGCTTAAGGATGTCCAGGCTGGCCTCATATGCTGTGAAGGCGTGATGGCTGCAATGGGAGGCCGTGGAGGCTTCGGCGGCGCAGCAACCCAGATGCCTGCAGCAGCACCGTTGAAGGCCGCCTTTGACGACTTCAAGATAACCGGTAGCGGACTCAAATAATGAAATTTATAAAGCGAACATTTCTGACGTGCTTCCTGCTCTTGTGCGGTTTGAATGCCGCCCACGGGCAGGAAGTCCGTTTAAATGCCGCCGTGGCGGATTCTGCCGGCTTTATGGCGGTGGGAGAGGTGTTCGCGTGGCTCGATGCGGAAGGGAATGTCCTCGACACCCTTGCGCTGCCTGTCCCTATGGTTTCGGCTGCCGGCCTCGAAGGCTGGGTTTTCGCTCTTGATACAGTCGGCAGGGAAATATTTATGATTCATCCTACGGGTGTCATCGTAGCCCATATAGAACCTCCGTTGAAGGGTCGCCTGCGTGCCATTGCTTCCGATGAGGAAATGCTCTGGGCAGTAACCGATGCAGGCGAGATCCTTCATTCGGAGAACGGCTTTATGTGGACCATCTGGGATTTCAACGAGGAATACAAAGGCTTCTATCCTGCAATGGACTTCAGGGCCGTGGCTGCTGGAGGCGGAAGCGTGATGGTGGCCGGACTCACCGAAGACGGCCGTCCCGCCGCGTTCACTTCTTCGGGAAGCGGCGTTGTCTGGAGCGAGCGCATCCTCAACTATACGAAGCAGGGGAGGCCGCTCTATCTCCGGGCCGAGCCCTCAGCCCTGGAATTCGACGCCATCCAGGATTCTTTCTATCTGCTCTGCAACGACGGCGTGATGTTCCGCCTGCCTTCTTGCTCGCACTGCAACAGCATTGATTATTATCCCGTCGATACTCTCTATGCCCGGGTTCCTCTGGGCTTCGACGTGCTGGTGCTTGGCAGCGATGGTTTCAAGATTCTTGAGAAGCCGTAAGGTTTTCGTATCTTTATCGTATGAAAAAGATTCTGACTATTGTTGTGGCCTGTCTGTTCTCTTTTGCATTGATGGGACAGGACAGTTTTGAGGATGCACGGATTTTCCGTGTGGGCGCTGATGT
>JAGCFF010000122.1 GCA_017650285.1 Bacteroidales bacterium | reverse complement strand
GCCGACAGCCTCTTTTCCAGCCACCTTGCCGGTGTTGGTAACGAGAACGTTTGCAGTGACCGTACCGTCCTTTGCTACAGTTACGGTAGGCTTGCTGTACTCGAAGCTGGTATAGCTCAGTCCGAAGCCGAACGGATAGGAAACTTCCTTGCCGTAGGTGTCGAACCAGCGGTAGCCTACCCAGATGTCTTCCTCATATTTGGTGAAGTCGACGTGGTTGACGGTGTTCCTTGTGTCATCGCCGATGAACGAGAAGTCCGATTTGCCTGTCGGCTCGTTGCCGAGCGGGAAGTTGAATGAAGACTTGTGGTCGATGAACTGCACGGGGAAGGTCATCGGAAGTTTGCCGGAAGGATTGACCTTGCCGGTGAGCACGTCAGCGATTGCGTCACCGCCTTCCTGGCCGGGCTGCCAGGCGAGAAGGATCGCGTCAGGAAGGGTCTTCCAGGATGCGGTCTCGATCACGCCGCCGATGTTCAGCACGACGATGACCTTCTTGCCTGCCAGATGGAAAGCGTTGCAGACATAGCTGAGCAGTGAGCGTTCAGCCGCTGAAAGGTCGAAGTCGTTCTCGATCAGACGGTCCTCGCTCTCACCTGAGTTGCGGCCCAGGATCACGATGGCAGCATCGTTGTCAGCCACCTTGCTTTCTACGAAGGCCCTCGATACGCTTGCCTCAGGAACCTTTGCCTCACCTATCAGGATGCCGACGCTTCCTCCGTTGGGAATATCCCTTGAGTCAAGTTTGGCGAAGTCGACATACTTGCGGTAGTAATCAGTGAGGCTCGCGTCCAGCTTGAAGCCGGCGTTCTCGAGGCCCTGTACCATATTGACTACATACGCCTTGTTCACATTTCCCGAACCGGTTCCGCCTGCCACGAAGTCGATTGAAGTGGCTCCGAAGAGGGCGATGTTCTTCACACCTTCGAGAGGAAGCACGTTGCCTTCGTTCTTGAGAAGCACCATAGACTCGGTAGCCGCTGCACGGGCTGCCTTGGCGTGAGCCTTGAGATCAGGCTTGTCTGAATACCTGTAGCCGTTGAAGCGTGGTGTGCGGACGATGAACTCCAGCATCCTGCGGACGTTGCGGTCGAGGTCTGCCATAGGCAGCGAACCGTCCTTCACGGCGTCGATGATCCTCTGGGTTTCGAAAGGCATACCGGGTTCCATAAGGTCGTTGCCGGCCTTGACTGCATCGACAGTGCCGTCCTTGGCGCCCCAGTCGGTCATCACGATGCCGTTGAAGCCCCAGTCCTGGCGGAGAGCCTTGGTCAGAAGGTCGTAGCTCTGCTGTGTATATCTGCCGTTGATCTTGTTGTATGATGACATCACTGTCCAGGGAGCTGCATCCCTCACCGTGATCTCGAAGTTCTTGAGGTAGATCTCGCGGAGGGCACGCTGGCTGATCTGGGCGTCGTTATGGTCGCGGGCCGTCTCCTGGTTGTTGGCTGCGAAGTGCTTCACCGAAACGCCGACTCCGTTGGACTGCACACCCTTGACATAGGCGGCAGATATCTTTCCTGAGAGCACGGGGTCCTCAGAGAAATACTCGAAGTTACGGCCGCAGAGCGGGTTGCGGTGGATATTCATACCGGGAGCGAGAAGCACGTCGACTCCATATTCGAGGACTTCGTTGCCCATTGCCTTGGTCATATTCTCCACGAGTTCGACGTCCCACGAAGATGCGATGGCCGTACCTACCGGGAAGCCGGTGCAGTAGAAGGTCTGACTGGTCCCTTCACGGGTGGGGTTGATACGCAGGCCTGCAGGACCGTCGGCAAGCACTGTGTTGGGAATGCCGAGGCGCGGGATGGCCTGAGTTGTGCCGGCTGCTCCGGACACAAGGATCTGGGAGCCTCCGGTGATGCCGGCGATCATACTGCCCCAGCCTGAGCCGACCACGAGAGTGGCCTTCTCCTCGAGGGTCATGGCCGCAAGGACTTCGTCTATGTTGTCTTTTGTAAGTTTGGGCTGAGCCACCATCGGCAGTACAAGGGCAATGGCAGCCAGTGTCGTCAGTATTCTTTTCATATATCTGTGTTTAGTTTCTGACAAATTTAGGATAAAAAACGCACCTTACAGTTCTTTCCTGAACGTAAGCTTCAGGATATTGTCGACTTCGGCCCTGGCGGGGACGCTGATGACGGCGAAGGTCCTCTTGCCTTCCTTGCGGGTGGTGTAGCTTACCGGTGTACCGAAATACTCCGAAGCGCCCTGGAGCCTGTTGCCTTCAGGAACTTCGATCTCGACGGTAGAAGTGCCGGGCTTGAGTACGTGCACGAAAAGGGTGTTGCCCCTCTGCGTGGTCACTCCCCACTCCTGCTCAGCGATATAGCCGCCACGGGTTCCGTAGATGCTGTCGCCGTAGCGGTCGAGCCAGCGTCCGATGGCGAGCAGGCGTTCAACCGCAGGTTCGGGAATCGTGCCGTCGGGGCGCGGACCGATGTTCAGCAGCAGGTTGGCATCCTTGCCGGCCGTCTTGACGAGGTACTGTATCAGATAATCCGCAGACTTGTAGTTGTTGTCACGGACATTGTAGCCCCAGCTGTCGTTCATTGTCTGGCAGGTCTCAAGCGGAAGCTGCGAGATTACGGAGTTGGGAGAGAATCCGGCCTCGTTCTGGCCGGGAAGGTCCTTTTCGAATATCTGGATGTCCTCTCCTTCGAACGTTGCCAGATGGTGGTTGTTTCCCACCAGGCAGGCCGGCTGCAGCCTGTGGATCAGGTCGTACTGATGCCTCAGGCCCCAGATTGCAGGCTGCTCCTCGCGAGGCGCTGCGTCCTTGTCCCAGGTGCCGTCGAACCAGATGGCTCCGATCGGGCCGTAGTTCGTCAGCAGCTCCGTCAGCTGGGCGTCCATAAAGTCGCGGTAATGCTGCCAGTCCCCTTCCTTGCCTTCGGGACGGCCGGTGTTGTGTCCGGTGCGGCCCAGAGGCCAATAGTCGTTGCGACCCCAGTCCACGTGGGAGTAATACAGGTGAAGCCTCATACCTTCGTTCTGGCAGGCTTTGGACAGCTCCCCTATCACATCGCGGCCGAAGGGCGTGGCATCCACCACATTGTAGGGAGAAGCCTTGCTGCCGAACATAGAGAATCCGTCGTGGTGGCGGGAGGTCACGGTGACGTAACCGGCCCCGGCAGCCTTGAACAGCTTGATCCATTCCTCGGCATCGAAGCGTGACGGGTCGAAGCCGCCGGCCAGGCGCGAATACTCGTCCTGCGTCAGCCTGTCATTCTGAAGGACCCACTCGCCGCGGGCCAGCATCGAATAGATGCCCCAGTGTATGAAAATTCCGAATCGGTCGTGTGAAAACTGTTCCCTGGCAGCGATGTTCTCTGCCGAAGGCACATAGTCCTGCGCAGCGGCACTGCCGGCCAGAAGAGCCATAAGTGCCACCGTAACGAATAACTTTATCCTCATATCAGCGTATTATTTGATCAGCTCAATCGTCTGGTTCACGGTACCGTCTTTCTTGTAGATTATCTGCTTGACGATGCCGGTGCCTTTGGCGACCCAGGTCTTGACGTGGAAGGGACCTGCGCCGGTGAAGAACTCGTCGTCTTCCACAAGGAAGCAGTCGAAGCTGCCTGCCGGCACCTCGACGGTCTCGCGGGCTGTGACGCGGCGGTTGTTGTATATATTCCTGGCGGTGAAGACCGTGAGCACCTTCACCTGGATTTCGGAGTCGAGGAGATTCTGCCCGACATACAGGTTGTCGGGGATGCTGCTGATGTCGCCTACAGTCATATAGTCGCCCGACTGCTTGGCCTTCAGCACATTGTTGACATAAGCCCTGGTC
>JAGCFF010000121.1 GCA_017650285.1 Bacteroidales bacterium | reverse complement strand
CAGCGGCTTGCCCGACGGGCCGCAGATGTTCTCCTCGTCGATGGTTTTCTTGATCTCCTTCACCTGCACGAGGGTGAGCTCGCGGGCCAGCACCACCACGTCGGCGAACTGCGCGTAGAAGCGCAGGCTCTCGCGGTTCGAAATGCTGAGCTGGGTGGAGATATGCACCTCCAGGCCGAGGCTGCGGGCGTAGGCAATGGCCGCCATATCGGAAGCAATAACTGCCGAGACGCCTTCCTGAGCAGCCAGGCGCAGCACCTGCCTCATATCTTCGAGGTCTTCGTCGTAAAGGGTTATGTTGAGCGTGAGATAGGAGCGCACGCCGTGCTCACGGCAGATGCGGCACACCTCCGCAAGGTCTTCTGCAGCAAAATTGTTGGCTGAGTGCGACCGCATATTCAGGCGGCCGATGCCGAAATAGACGGAATCCGCCCCGCCCTGGATGGCGGCTTGCAGGCACTCGAAGTTGCCCGCAGGGGCCATTATCTCCAACTGACGGGGATCCATTGTCAGAACCTTCTGTAGATCACTCCCCTGGCGAACTCCACGAGGCAGGCGCGCTGGTCGCGGTCGAGGCCGATGCCTTCGATGGCTCCGAGAGCCTTCTCGTGATACTGGCTGATGGCGTCGAGGGCCTGTGAGTCGACCTTGAGCTTCTTGTAGAGATCCTGCATAGCCGAAATCTTGGCGGGCAGGTCCTCGGTCTGGTCCAGCAGCTTCTCGAGAGCCACGCGGTCATCGCCGGTTGCCAGCTTCTGGCACTTCACGAGCAGCCAGGTCTTCTTGTTGTTCTCTATGTCGCCGCCGATCTTCTTGCCGAACACGGCAGGATCGCCGAAGGTGTCGAGGTAGTCGTCAGTGATCTGGAAGGCCATACCCAGGTTCCAGCCGTATTCGAAGAGGGCGTCGCACACCTGGTCTGACACGCCTGCGATGATGGCGCCCAGCTTGGCGCTGCAGGCTATCAGGGCTGCGGTCTTGAGACCGATCATCTTGAGGTAGTCGTCCATCATTATCACCTGGGTGCCTTCGAAGTCCATATCGTACTGCTGACCTTCCATCACCTTGGTGGCGGTGGCGGTGAACAGCTCGATTATCTTCTGGAATTCGGGACCCCTGTAGCCCTGAAGGAACTGGTAGGCCTGCACGAACATAGCGTCGCCGCTGAGGATGGCGCAGTCGTCGCCCCACCTGTTGCGGACTGTCGGAACGCCGCGGCGCAGGTCCGCGTTGTCCATAATGTCGTCGTGCATCAGAGTGAACGAGTGGAAAAGCTCCAATGCAAGAGCGGGCAGGATAATGTCGTTGTTGATGTTGTCCTTGAAAAGGCTGAACGTGGTCAGGCAGAGCCTGGGCCTCAGACGTTTACCACCCACTGCCAGCATATACTCCAACGGTTCGTAGAGCGACGACGGCTCCTTCTTGAAATCGATGGTGAATACTGACTTTCTGATTATCGAATCTATTTCTTGCAAAGTATACATTTCAAACCTCCGTTTAATCTTCAAATATAGCAAATTCCCCGATTAAAACGGAATTTTGCTATATTTGTTTTCACTCATCCGACGAGTATGAAAAAAGGAACGGCAACTGTAGTCAAGCACACCGGCAGCCACTATCTGCTGAGCGAGATCCCGGCCTGGGACCTCTTCCCTGCCGTTGTGAGGGGCCGCATCCGCCTCAAGGAGAGCAGCAACACCAACCCCATCGCCGTGGGAGACGTGGTGGACTACAGCATCGACGAGCAGGCGGAGGACGCTATGGGCACCATCGATGCCATCCATCCCCGCCGCAACTACATCATCCGCCGCTCCACCAATCTCTCGCGCGAGGCGCACATCATCGCCGCCAACGTCGACTGCGTGTGGCTCATCGTCACGATGCAGTTCCCGGAGGTGAAACTGCCGTTCGTGGACCGCTTCCTGGTGACCTGCGAGGCCTACGGGGTTCCGGTGAACATCGTGGTGAACAAGCGCGACATCGACGACGAGTACTCGCTCGCCCTGCTGAAGGTTTTCAAGGAGATCTACCACGACCAGGCCGGATACAACGTCCTCGAGGTGTCGGCCATCACCGGTGAGAACATCGATGTGGTGCGCGAGGCCTGCAAGGACCGCATCAATCTTTTCTCGGGAGTTTCGGGCGTGGGCAAGTCGTCGCTCATCAAGGCCATCGACCCGAAGCTTGAGTACATCCGCACCGGGGAGATTTCGCTGGCGCACCTGCAGGGCAAGCACACCACCACTTTCTACGAGATGCATCCCATCTCCACCGGCGGCTTCATCATCGACACGCCGGGCATACGCTCTTTCGGCCTCATCGATTTCGAGAAGGAGGAGCTGAGCACTTATTTCCCTGAGATGCTGGCCGTGATGGACGGCTGCCGCTTCAAGCCGTGCACGCATACCCACGAGCCGGGCTGCGCCGTGAAGCAGGCCGTCGAAGACGGAACCATCGCCCCCGAGCGCTACAATTCCTATCTGGGAATGCTCGAAGACCAGACCAAGTACAGGTAAGATTATTCGCTGAAAATGCCGAAAACTGCGCTGCCGGAGCCGGACATCGAGGCGTAGACTGCGCCCCGGTCGTAGAAATCCTGCTTTGCAGCCGCAATCTCGGGATGAGCCGGCAGCACGCTCCGCTCGAAGTCGTTCACGAGCAGCCCGCGCCACTTCTCCGGCGGCCTGCGTACGATATCCTCCACAGACACATCCGGCACAGCCGGCGTCACAGAACGGTACGCCTCCGCAGTGCTCACGTGCACCGGCGGCACGACCACCTCGACGCGGTAGCCGTCCAGCGAAAGGCTGCAGTCGCGGAGGATCTCCCCTCGCCCCGAAGCCACCATCGGCCTGTTGTAGATGAAGAAAGCGCAGTCGCTGCCCAGCGTCGCCGCCTCCGCAGCTAGGCATTCGTCGCTCAGTCCCAGCCCGAAAAGGTCGTTGACAAGGCGCAGCGTGAACGCCGCATCGGCAGAACCGCCGCCAAGCCCCGAACCGGCAGGGATGTTCTTGTAGAGATAGATGCCGGCCGGCCCCGCGCCATACTTGTCAGCCATCAGCTTCCAGGCCTTGAAGCAGAGATTCTTCTCAGGCTCGCAGCCGCAGTCCAGGCCGTACTGGAACATCCCCGGCTCGTCGGCAAACACCACCTCCAGCACATCGCTCAGCCCCTTGTAGGGCACGAACACAGTGCTGATGTCGTGGTAGCCGTCGCCGCGGCGCGCCACCACGTTCAGCCCCAGATTCAGCTTGGCGTTCGGAAATGCGATCATAGACTATCCGCACTTAGAATACCCGCAGTCAGCACACACCAGACAGCCCTCCTGGTAGACCAGGTTCTGACCGCCGCAGTTAGGGCAGGTCTTGCCGCTCTCGTCGCGGGTTCCGTCGGGAATGTACTTCTTCAGCGCACGCTCCACGCCGTTCTTCCAGCTGTTGATCGACTCGCTGTCGAGCGACAGGCCGTGCACGAGGTTCAGGATGTCGACCACCGGCATACCGTTGCGGATGACTCCCGAAATCAGCTTGGCGTAGTTCCAGTACTCCTTGTTGAACATATGCGAGATGCCGCCCACCACGTTCGGATAGCCGTAGGCATCCACATAGTGGAAGTCGTAGCGGCTCTTGCCCGTGGACGGATCCTTCACCTTCACGATCCAGCCGTGCTCTATCGACTGCGGCACGGTGCGGGTCTCCTCGTCGAGGATACCGGTGAAAATCTCATAGGGCTGGCCCTTGAACATACCCACGAAGGCAATCCACTTCTCGTTGCCGTTGCGGAAACGCACCACGTCGGCCTCGAGGCTCTCGGGACGCTTGCGGGGCTTGGCCGCAGCATCCTCCTTCTTCTTCACGTCGATGAGCACGCCGCTGCGCGACCCCTCGCGGTAGACAGTCATACCCTTGCAGCCGCATTCCCAGGCCGTGCGGTACACTTCGCCGACCATCTCCTCGCTGATATCTTCAGGCAGGTTCACGGTCACGCTGATGGAGTGGTCCACCCACTTCTGGATGGCGCCCTGCATACGCACCTTCGCAACCCAGTCGATGTCGCCGGCCGAAGCCTTGTAGTAAGGCGACTGGCCCATCAGTGCATCCAGCTGGTCCGCATCCATCGCGCGCACCTGCTCCTCGGTGTAGCCGCTCGACAGGGCCCATTCCATAAACTTGTGGTGGAACACGAAATATTCCTCGAAGCAGTCGCCCACATCGTCGCGGTACGTCACCTTCACGCCCTTGTCGTTGGGGTTGACCTTCTTGCGGCGCTTGTAGAACGCACGGAAGACAGGCTCGATGCCCGAAGTGGTCTGCGTCATAAGGCTGGTGGTGCCGGTCGGGGCGATGGTGAGCATCGACACGTTCCTGCGGCCCACGCTGACCATCTTCTCATAGAGGGCGGGATCGGCGTTCTTGATGCGGAGTATCATCGGATTGTCCTTCTCCCTCTCGGCGTCGTAGATGGGGAACGCACCGCGCTCCTCAGCCATCTCCACAGACGAACGGTAGGCCTCCACGGCCAGGGTCTTCTGCACCTTCACCGCAAACTCGATGGCACGTTCGGTGCCGTAGCGCAGGCCGAGCGCAGCGAGCATATCACCCTCTGCGGTGATTCCCAGTCCTGTGCGGCGGCCGCCCAGCGATTTCTTGCGGATCTTGCGCCACAGGTCGTACTCGGTCCTCTTCACGCTGTCGTCCTCAGGGTCCTTCTCGATCTTGGCGATGATGGTATCGATCTTCTCCATCTCGAGGTCGATGAGGTCGTCCATCAGGCGCATAGCCTTGCGGATATGGTCCTTGAACAGGTCGAAGTCGAAATATGCATCCGGCTTGAACGGATTGACCACATAGGAATAGAGGTTGATGGCGATCAGGCGGCAGGAATCATAGGGACAGAGAGGAATCTCGCCGCAGGGGTTCGTGCTGACGGTGCGGTAGCCCAGGTCGGCATAGCAGTCGGCCACGGACTCGCGCAGCACGGTATCCCAGAACAGCACTCCCGGCTCCGCCGACTTCCAGGCGTTGTGGATGATCTTCTTCCACAGCGCGGAGGCGTCGATCTCCTTCTCCACCATAGGGTGCGAAGAATTGATGGGGAACTGCTGCACATAGGGCTCGCCGCTGAGGGCGGCACGCATAAACTCGTCGTCGACCTTCACCGAGACGTTGGCTCCGGTGACCTTGCCCTGCTCCATCTTGGCGTCTATGAAACGGCCCGCATCGGGATGCTTGATGGCTATGGTTAGCATCAGCGCACCGCGGCGGCCGTCCTGCGCCACCTCACGGGTGGAGTTGGAATACCTCTCCATAAACGGCACCACGCCGGTAGACGACAGGGCGCTGTTCAGCACCGGAGTGCCGGTGGGGCGCAGATGCGACAGGTCGTGACCCACACCGCCGCGACGCTTCATCAGCTGCACCTGCTCTTCGTCGATCATCAGGATGCCGCCATAGGAGTCTGCAGGATGGTCGTGGCCTATTACGAAGCAGTTCGACAGCGAAACCACCTGGTTGGTGT
>JAGCFF010000120.1 GCA_017650285.1 Bacteroidales bacterium | reverse complement strand
GAGTTCAGCCACGCCTGCTTGGAAGAACGAGCCGCTGAAGTCGCCTTTCACCATACTTGTGGTATGTTTCAGGAAACCGTCGGTCTTGTCGGAGTTGCTGAGGTCCGCACTTGCGCAGATCATATTGGGAACCTGCTGTGCCAGTTGACTGAGAACTGCAGCTGATGCAGAGCGGGTGGCATCGTCGGGTTTCTGCTCTACCTTGCTCCAGTCAACCTTGGGAGCCTTGCCGCTGAACCACTCCTTGAGCAGGGCGGCCTTCTCGGGGTTGGCCTTTGCCCAGGCAGCCTTGCGGGCATACTTGGCGTCCATGATCTTGCGGAGCTGTTTTGCACGGTCGGCATAGAGCTTCTTCACTTCGGGGAAGATCTGGAAAGGATTCTCGGGATCTCCGCCGAGAGCCTTGACGGTGTTGATGTAGGCGTCGCCGCCCAGAGGAGCACCGTGGGTCTTGCAGTTGCGCTCGTAGCTGCTGCCGTCGGCCTTGAGGGCGCCCTTGCCCATAATGCACTTGCCGATGATGAGGGTCGGCTTGCCGTTGCCGTTCTGGGCCATTGTCAGCGCACCGCGGATCTGCTCCACGCAGTTGCCGTTGATTTCATATACGTTCCAGCCCCAGGCACGGTACTTGGCTGCTGTGTCCTCTGAGGTCACGGCGCTGGTCTCGGTAGAGAGCTGGATGTCGTTGGAGTCGTAGAACATTATGAGGTTGTCCAGACCGAGGGTTCCGGCGATGCGGCCTGCGCCCTGGCTGATCTCCTCCTGGATGCCTCCGTCAGAGATGTATGCGTAGATCTTGTGGTTCATCACCTCTTCGCCCAGAAGGGCAGCAAGGTGCTTCTCTGCGATGGCTGCACCCACTGCGAACACGTGTCCCTGACCCAGGGGGCCTGAGGTGTTCTCAATGCCGCGAACCACATCAAGCTCGGGATGGCCGGTGACAGGTGAGCCCCACTGACGCAGGGTTGCCAGCTCTTCCAGGCTGTATTTGCCTGTCAGTGCAAGCTGTGAGTAAAGCATCGGAGCCATATGGCCGGGATCCAGGAAGAAACGGTCGCGGCCCTCGTATTTCATATTGCGGGGGTCATACTCCAGGAACTCGCTGAAAAGCACGTTGATGAAGTCCGCACCGCCCATAGCGCCGCCCGGGTGTCCTGACTTGGCCTTTTCAACCATAGAAGCTGCCAGGATACGGATGTTGTCGGCAGCTCTGTTCATAATCTTGATGTCGTTCATATTCAATTGATGTTTTGTGATTTGCATTTAATTTTAGCGTATCTACAAAAATAACTCTTTTTAGGATTATCTTTGTACGGATTATGAGGAACATTAGGAATTTTTGCATCATCGCCCACATCGACCACGGGAAAAGCACTCTGGCGGACCGTATGCTGGAATGCACCAAGACCCTTGACGAGCGGGATATGGAGGACCAGGTGCTCGACAGTATGGATCTCGAGAAGGAGAAAGGCATCACCATCAAGAGCCACGCCATCCAGATGAACTACAGCCGTGACGGACAGGACTATGTCCTCAACCTCATCGACACTCCGGGCCACGTGGACTTCTCCTACGAGGTGTCCCGCGCCATTGCGTCGTGCGAAGGCGCTCTGCTGGTGGTCGACGCCACCCAGGGCATCCAGGCCCAGACCATCTCCAACCTCTATCTTGCCATCGAGCACGACCTGGCCATCATACCGGTGCTCAACAAGATCGATATGGATGCTGCGATGATCGACGTGGTCCGCGACCAGATCGTCGACCTCATCGGCTGTGACCCCGACGAAGTGCTGCTGGCCAGCGCCCGCACGGGTGAAGGAGTTCCTGAGATCCTCGATGCCATAGTGGACCGCGTGCCCGCCCCCAGCGGCGATCCCGACGCTCCTCTGCAGGCCCTCATCTTCGACTCTGTGTTCAACCCCTTCAGGGGCATCATAGCATATTTCAAGGTTGTCAACGGCAGCATCCACAGCGGCGACAAGGTCAAGTTCGTCCACACCGGACGCTCCTATGACGCCGACGAGGTGGGTGTGCTCAAGATGAAACTTTGTCCCAGGGACGAAATTCCCTGCGGAAGCGTGGGCTACATCATCTCCGGCATCAAGACTGCAGTGGAGGTGAAGGTGGGAGATACCATCACTCACGTGGAGAATCCCTGCAGCGGCCATATCGCAGGTTTCGAAGAGGTCAAGCCGATGCTCTTCGCCGGTGTCTACCCCGTGGAGGCCGACGAATACGAAGACCTGCGCGCCTCCCTGGAGAAGCTCCAGCTCAACGACGCCTCGCTGGTCTTCGAGCCTGAAAGCTCGCTGGCCCTCGGTTTCGGCTTCCGCTGCGGCTTCCTCGGCCTGCTCCATCTGGAGATAGTGCAGGAGAGGCTCTACCGCGAGTTCGATATGGACGTGATAACCACCGTGCCCAACGTTTCCTACAAGGTCTACACCACCCAGGGCGACGTAGTGGACGTCCACAACCCCTCGGGTCTTCCCGCACCGACTCTCATCGACCATATTGAAGAGCCTTATATACGTGCCCAGATCATCTCCAAGAGCGATTTCTTCGGGCCGATAATGAAGCTGTGCCTCGACAAGCGCGGCACCCTCGCCGGGCAGCACTTCCTCACCTCCGACCGCGTGGAGCTCAACTATGATATGCCTCTGGCCGAGATCGTGTTCGACTTCTACGACCGTCTGAAGTCCATCTCCAAGGGCTATGCATCGTTCGACTACCACGTCACGGGCTTTGACAAGGCCGACCTGGTGAAGCTCGACATCCTGCTCAACGGAGAGCCGGTAGACGCCCTGTCGTCGCTCATCCACCGCGACCACGCCTACGACTTCGGCCGCCGTATGTGCGAGAAGCTCAAGGAGCTCATCCCCCGCCAGCAGTTCGAGATCGCCATCCAGGCTGCCATCGGCGCCAAGATCATTGCCCGCGAGACCGTCAAGGCCGTGCGCAAGGATGTGACTGCGAAATGCTACGGCGGCGACATCACCCGCAAGCGCAAGCTGCTGGAGAAGCAGAAGAAGGGCAAGAAGCGTATGCGCCAGATCGGCAACGTGCAGGTGCCCCAGAGCGCGTTTATGGCTGTGCTGAAACTGTAAACTCTTATCGCGTATGAAACAATATCTCGATTTGTTGCAGTACATCAAGGACAACGGCGTGATGAAGGGCGACCGCACCGGCACCGGCACCAAAAGCGTGTTCGGCTACCAGATGCGCTTCCACCTGCAGGACGGCTTCCCGCTGCTGACCACCAAGAAGGTGCATCTTCGCTCCATCATCTACGAACTGCTGTGGTTCATCAGCGGCAGCACCAACATCAAGTACCTCAACGACAACAAGGTCACCATATGGGACGAATGGGCCGACGAGAACGGCGAACTTGGGCCTGTCTACGGCCACCAGTGGCGCAGCTGGCCCACTCCCGACGGCGGCCACATCGACCAGCTGGCGAACCTTATGGAGCAGCTCCGCAAGAACCCCGACTC
>JAGCFF010000119.1 GCA_017650285.1 Bacteroidales bacterium | reverse complement strand
CGGAAAGAACGACATCCAGCAGCAAATCGAGCACGGTATGCTCTACGTCGTGAACGGTTATCTGGCTATGGGACGCTTTGCCCGCGGCACCATAACCAACAGCCTCCGCCAGTACACGCTGCTTGGAGACCCCGCATCGGTGTCAGACGGCGTCCCCGGTAACGGTGACGACCGATGGATCTTCCCCGACACCGGCAACGGAGTGGGCGTGGCCACCAACCTGGCAGCCTCCGCCCGTGCCCTTCGGGGTCTCAACGACACCCTCGCAGACCACTGCGTTTCGATAGCGAAAAAGATATACGACGAGACCGATGTCCAGACCGGATTCCGCGGCGGCCCTATGACCAAGATGCAGCTGGCCACGGAACTCTACATCACCACCGGCGAGCAGCAGTACTTCGACTTTATCGTGAACAACTGGGATGCAGTGGTGGCTTCCGCCGCGAACTGTGCGTGGTACATCGCCCGCGTGGAGAAGCAGATGGAGGGTCAGAAGAAATACAGGAAGCAGTGCGATGCCTTCCGTGCCGCTCTTGTGAAATACCGGGAGCAGCTTGACAGGCAGAGTTCCGAGACACCTTACGGAGTGCCTTACCGTCCGAGTATCTGGGGGGCCGGCTGGGATATCCAGTCGTTCGGCTACCGCCACTATTTCCTTGCCAGGGAATATCCCGACATCTTCGCTCCGGACCAGGTTTTCGATGCCCTTAATTTCATACTCGGCCGTCATCCCGGCATCAACCAGGCTGCCTTTGCAGGCGGAGTGGGAGCGGAATCGGTGACCGTGGGCTACGGCTTCAACCGTGCCGACTGGACTTACGTGCCGGGCGGTACCGTTTCCGGAACAGCTCTGATCCGTCCGGATTTCCCCGAACTGCTCACCTTCCCGTACCTGTGGCAGCAGGTGGAATATGTGCTGGGCGGCGGATCGTCGCACTATATGTTCCTGGTCCTTGCAGCAAAGGACCTTCTGAAATAGGATTGTCTAGATTCCTTCGAGAACCGAAGCCATCACGTCGGGCCTGTTGGTGATGACGTGGTCAAGGCCGGCGTCTACCATTGTCAGCACCTCCTGAGGATCGTCGGGTGCCCATACATCCACTCTGAGACCTGCTTCGTGAGCTTCGTCAATCAGGGAGAGGTCCTCCAGGATGCAGTTGTACTTGTAGCCGATGCCGTCGATGCCGTCCTGCTTCATCTGGCTGAAGCTGAGGTTATGGGCCCTGTCGAGGAACAGCACCGGGACGTCAGGGAACATCGCGGCCAGTTCCTTGCAGGCGCGGTAGCTGAACGAGATCAGTTCGACGCGGTTTTCGATGCCGTATTTCCTGACTGCCTCGGCGGTCCGTGCGATGCTGAGGCTCATCATATCTTCGGAGGGCTGCTGCTTGAGCTCGATGACGAGTTTTGTGTTTCCGCCGTGGCTGGCGAAGGCGGAGATGAATTCGTCAGCTGTCGGAATCCTCTCCCCGTTGGCCAGGGTGGTGTCGGCCAGGACCTGCTCGAAGGTCATTGTCTCTACATCGACTCCGTGGAGGTTTGTGTCATGGAAAACGATGAAACAGCTGTCGGCGGTGAGCTGCACATCGCATTCGCTGCCGTAGAAGCCGTTATCCATCGCCAGGCGCAGTGAGGTCAGGGAGTTCTGTGCCGAGCCCTCGGTCTGCCAGAATCCGCGGTGGGCTATTACGCGGTTCTGCGGGGCGTCTGTGCTGCAGGATGCGGCCATAAGTATCGTCGCGGCAATAAGAATGAGTTTTTTCATAGTGTTATTTAAGTTCAGGTGGTTTACATAAGGAAGAACATCGCCACTCCAATCATGCTGATGACAACTCCGATGACTTCTTTGACGCGTACCTTCTGCTTGTGGATCAGCGCATAAGGGGCGATGATGAGCACAGGGGTGAGCGCCATCAGAGTAGAAGCGATGCCTGCGTTGGCATATCTCACCGCCATCAGCGACAGCGACACTCCAAGCGTCGGGCCGAACAGGGTGGTCAAGGCAGCATACTTCAGTCCCTGGGGGTTATGGACAGCAGCCTTCATATCATTCAGCTTCCCGCTCAGGATAAGAATAAGCCAGAAACCGATGCCCCCGATAATGGCTCTGATCATCGTCGAAGCGAAGGGCATCATCGTGTCCATTGCCGCAGGTGCGTCCGCAGGCAGGGCGGCGGCATAATGCTGCATGCCGATCTTGCTCAGGACAAGGCCCACGCCCTGTCCCACGCCTGCTCCGATGCCCAGCAGCACGCCTTTCAAGGGAAGGGTGAGCTTGACATTGTGCTGGCCGCCGCGGCTGAGGATGGAAAGTGCGATACCGCAAAGCGTGACGAACATAGCCAGCCACGATTTCCAGGTGAGGGTTTCACCCAGCATGATCCAGCCTGCGATGGCTGCGGAAGGGGGCGCGAGAGTCATAAAGAGCTGTCCGAAACGGGCTCCGATGACCAGATATGAATTGAACAGGCAATAATCTCCGAAAATGTATCCTACCAGTGCGGAGAGTCCCAGCCAGAACCAGGTGTGGGAGTCCGCATACAGGGGATAGGGCCTTCCTATGGCGATCCACAGGATTATGCCCAGAAAGACAGATGCGAGAGTCAGTCTTATGACATTGACTGTCATGGATCCCAGCCTGTGGCTGGCTTCGTCTGCGAAGATGGCGGTGGCTGTCCAGGAGACAGCTACTATTAGTGATAGTATTTCACCGAGGTGTTCCATAATGGTAAATGCTGCGACGGCAAAATTAAAAAAAATTATATCTTTGCCGCCGAGTGGCGGGGCGTTCCCGTCGCAAGTGTGCTTGGAACCACTATAAAAACAAGTAATCATGACTGAAAAACAACCTG
>JAGCFF010000118.1 GCA_017650285.1 Bacteroidales bacterium | reverse complement strand
TTATTCTCAGCAAATATAGTTATATTTGTTGTTCACGTCATTCAGTATGAAAACAACAAGAATCATATCGGTCCTGGCAGGCATTCTGGCCGTTTTTATGCCTGTCCACGCCCAGAACCACTGGGCAGGTTCGAAAGTGGCCATACTCGGCGACTCGATCAGCGACCCCATACGTGTCGGAACCGACCGCTGTTGGTGGGAGTTCCTCGCTGAACTGATGGATATGCAGACCGTCTCGTTCGCAGTCAACGGCAACCAGATGAGCCAGTTTCCCGCCCAGGCCCTCAAGGTCGACTCAACCTTCGACGCCATCATCATCCTTGCCGGAACCAATGACTACTTCCACGACATTCCGATGGGAGAGTGGTTCACCGTGGCAGTAGACTCTGTGAACACCAACGGCCGGATGACTCCCAAGCTTCACCGCAGCTTCAGTTACGACAAGGAAACGTTCTGCGGACGCTGCAACATCCTGATGCATTATCTCAAGACCACGTTCCCCACAAAGCAGATTATACTGATGACCCCGCTCCACAGGGCCTATGCCCGCTTCAACGCCCGCAACGTCCAGCCCGACGAGATGTATGCCAACTTCCTCGGCCTGTACATCGAGGACTACGTGGATGCCATCCGCCGCTGCGGCCAGATATGGAGCGTGCCTGTCGTCGACCTCTATGGGGAGAGCGGCCTGATGCCCGTCCTCGACGAGTATACCAGATATTTCAACAACGCAGAAACCGACCGGCTCCACCCCGGCACAGAAGGTCACCTGCGTATGGCAAAGACCATCCAGTACCGCCTTCTTTCATTACCGAACACATTTTAAACAACTCAACAACAAATAACATTAAAAAGAAATTACCATGGCTAAATTCAGATGCCCCGTATGCGGTTACATCCACGAAGGTGACACCGCTCCCGAAAAATGCCCTCTTTGCGGCGTTCCCGGTTCTAAATTCATCGAAATAGAAGAAACTGAAGACAAACTTGTCTTCGTTGACGAACACGTTCTCGGAGTCGCCAAGGACGTGAAGGATGCCGAAATCCTCAAAGGCCTTCACGACCACTTCAACGGCGAATGCTCAGAAGTCGGAATGTATCTGGCTATGAGCCGCCAGGCCGACCGCGAAGGTTATCCCGAGGTGGCTGATGCCTTCAGGCGCTATGCCTTCGAAGAGGCTGACCACGCAGCCCGCATCGCCGAGCTTCTCGGAGAGGTGGTATGGGACACCAAGACCAACCTCGAAAAACGTATGCACGCTGAGGCAGGCGCCTGCGAAGGAAAGAAACGCATCGCCACCCTTGCCAAGCAGCAGAACCTCGACGCAATCCACGATACCATCCACGAGATGGCAAAGGATGAGGCCCGTCACGGCAAAGGCTTCGAAGGACTCTACAACAGATATTTCAAGAAGTAGAAACACACTATGAGAAGATTTCTGATTGTCACGCTGATGGCAGTCCTTGCCGTCGCGTGCACGCCAGTGAAGGACTTCGGGCTGACTGCCGGAGACCTTCAGCCGATGCGTGGCACATACAGTGACTTTATGCTGACCGGAGAGGCCCTGATCGACGACGGGGCTGACGCTTCGGTCTGGTTTCACACCGACGGCAGCTGCGGCAAAGGCTATCAGGTGCTCTTCCACAACGGCCCGATCGACGGCACCCGCAAGAGCGGTTCGCTGGCCTCCGTCAGAAATCTCTACTACAGTATGGCCAGGGACGGAGAGTGGTTCCCGTTCGAGGTCGCAGTAAGGGGCAGGAACATCTCGGTGCGCATCGGCGGCACTGACGTGGTCTGCTACACCGAGCCTGACGCCCCTTACCGCAACGAGCTGCACAAGGATATGCTGCTCGGCAGCGGCAAGATAGTCTTCGCTGGAGGTAACGGCAAGGTGTCGTTCCGCAATGTGGAGATCGAAAAGCTTCCGGCCGGCCAGCGCAATCCTGCGGACAGCCTGCCTCCGGTAGACGAACAGAACGACGACATCATCCGCCTCCAGCAGGAAGATTTCCCGGTGATCGACTATCACGTCCACCTCAAGGGTGACCTCACCGAAGAGATGGCCCACGCCAAGTCGATGAACTACGGCATCAACTACGGCATCGGCCCGAACGCCTACGGTCCCAAGAAAGAGGGAGAAGGCGGCAGTGGCCTGGTGCTGACAAGCGACGAGGAGATGGAGGCCTACTGGCAGAGCGTAAAGGACTGGCCTTTCATGCGCCCGCTCCAGGGTGACGGCCGCAAGTGGTCGACAAGTTTCTCACCCGAGCTGCTCAACAAGTTCGACTACATCTTCACCGACGGTATGTATGTCTTCGACCGTGGCAAGCTCGTCAGGCTGTGGCATCCCGAGGAGGTCCATATGGACATTCCCGTCCAGAAATATGTGGACCTGATAGTCGAGGAGACCGTGAAGATCTTCGAGAACGATCCTGCGGACTTCTGCGCCAACCCCTTCTATCTGCCCGGCGTGATAGCCGACGACTTCGACAGGCTCTGGACCGACGAAAGGGTCGACAGGATACTGAATGTCCTCAAGAAGAACAATGTGGCCCTGGAAATCAATTCAAGGTACAATCTGCCCAGCAAGCGCATTATCCAGAGGGCCAAGGCCCTTGGCCTGAAGTTCACCTTCGGCACCAACAATACCGACTCGAACTTCGGCAGGCTGGAGTACAGCACCCGTATGGTAAGGGAATGCGGCATCACCGCTGATGAAATGTGGTTTCCTTCAATGTCGACCAGGGCTGCAAGGATGCAGGCCCGTGACGCCGCCAAAAAGAAGTAAACTATGGAAACAGGCATAAACTTCGTCAACGACCTTGCGATAATCCTTATTACCGCCGGTCTCTGTACGATAATATGCCGTGTGCTGAAGCAGCCACTCATCCTCGGCTATATCATAGCAGGATTCATCATCAGCCCCAATCTCGGCATTTTCGGAATCTCCAGCCAGGAGGCCGTGGAGCAATGGTCCGACATCGGTATCATCTTCCTTATGTTCGCGCTCGGCCTGGAGTTCAGCTTCAAGAAACTCATCGCCGCCGGCAGCCAGGCCATAGTGACGGCAGTCAGCAAGTTCATAGGAGTCTTCATCATAGGCTTCCTCATCGGGCAGGCATTGGGCTGGACCTCTATGGAGAGCATCTTCCTGGCCGGCCTGCTGTCGATGTCGTCCACCGTGGTGGTGATCAAGACCTACGACGATTTCGGCCTGAAGAAAGAACCCTACGCCGGCATCGTGTTCGGCACGCTGGTGGTCGAGGATATGATAGCCATTATGCTTATGGTGCTGCTGTCGACCCTCGCCGTTTCCAACAACTTCTCGGGAGGGGAGATGCTGCTCAATTTCGGGAAGCTGGTGTTCTTCCTGGTGCTCTGGTTCGTGGTGGGCATCTACCTCATACCGACCCTGCTGAAGAAGACCGACAAATACCTGAGCGACGAGATACTGCTCATCATCAGTCTCGGCCTCTGCTTCGGAATGGTTTCGCTTGCGACAGCATCCGGATTCTCGTCTGCGCTCGGAGCGTTCATGATGGGTTCCATCCTTGCCGAGACCGTCGAGAACGAAAAGATACTGAAGCTGCTGTCGCCCATCAAGGACCTCTTCGGAGCCATATTCTTCGTCTCGGTGGGTATGATGATAGCACCCGCACAGATCGCGGCCCACTGGTGGGTCATCCTGATACTTGCCCTGACAGTCGTAATCACCCACTTCGCCTTCGTGACTGTGGGTATCATCCTGGCGGGAGGAAACCTCCGCAATGCCATACATTCCGGCTTCAGCCTGGCACAGTTGGGTGAGTTCGGATTCATCATAGCAGGCGTGGGAGTGAGCCTCGGCGTGATGAGGGATTTCATATATCCGGTGATCATCGCCGTTTCGGTGCTTACCATATTCACCACTCCGTATACCATAAGGCTTGCCGGCCCTGTGTACAAATGGCTGCAGCGCATCCTGCCTGCCGGCCTGCTGGCAAGGGTCGACCGCCAGAACTTCGAGGAGAGAAGGTCGAGGGCCGAGGTCAGCGAATGGAAGAAGGTGCTGACTTCATATATGATAAGGGTGCTCGTCTACAGCGTGCTGCTGGTGGCCGTCCTCATCCTGTCGGCAAGGTTCCTGGACAGTCTGGTCACAAGGATACTTCCGGACATCGGCGTCCACGCGCATCAGGCCGTCTGCATATTCACCACACTGTTCGTGATGGCGCCATTCCTCTACGGCCTTGTGTCGAGACAGCACAAGTCCCAGGCTTCCATCCAGAAGCTGCTTGCCGTCAAACGCACCAACACCTGGCCTCTGGTTGGCCTTGACGTGGCCAGGATATTCATAGCGATGGGCTTCGTGCTTGCTGCGATCACCCATTTCGTGAAACTGTCCGGCTGGGTGATCCTCGTGCTGCTGATCACCGGTTTCATCCTTCTGGTCATTACCCGCAACTTCCTCAAGCGCTACCATACGCTCGAAAGCCGCTTCCTCAAGAACCTCAACGACAAGGAGGAGACGGTCCGCAGGATGCGGCCCGTGACTGCGTCAGTAAAACAGAGCCTGGGTTCATACGACGTGCACATCGAGGAGATGGCGGTATCCCAGGAATCTTCGTGGGTGGGACAGAAGCTCAAGAACCTGCCGCTGAGGGAGAACTCGGGCGCCAACATCATCAAGATCACCCGCGGAAAGAAGAACTATACCATACCGGACGGCGACACCGTGATATACCCCGGAGACAGACTGTTCGCCGTCGGTACGGGAGAACAGCTGGAGACTATGCAGTCTATGCTGCAGGCGTCCAACGTGGAGTACACCTGCGACGACGACCACAGCTTCAAGGTCGAGACGCTGACCCTGACGGAGAACTCATATCTTACCGGACAGAGCCTGCGAAGCCTGAATCTCCGCAGCTACGGCTGTATGATCATCAGTATGCTGCGAGACGACAAGTTCGTGACAAACCCGAAGCCCGACACCGTCTTCCACGCGGGAGATACAGTATGGCTGGCAGGAGATGTGGATTCCCTGACCTGGCTTGAACGATAACGATCTAAAACAAAACGATATGAAAATTGTCAGATACGCTGCCTTGCTGATTACGGCAGTGGCCGTATGGGCCTGCACCGGAAGCCAATCCGGCGATGCGGCATCCTACCAGGTGTCGCAGGTTCCTTTCACAGATGTCAAGATTGCACAGAACAGTTTCTGGGGCGACCGCCTGAAGGCTGCCCGAGAAGTGACGATTCCCCTTGCGTTCAGCAAATGCGAGTCCGAGGGTCGCTACCGCAATTTCGAGATGGCCGTCACGCCTTCTCCCGACAATCCGCCGAGCGGTTTCCCGTTTGACGATACTGACGTTTACAAGACGATAGAAGGCGCCAGCTACATACTGCAGACCTATCCGGACAAGAAACTGGAAAGTTACATCGACAGCGTGCTCGACATAGTGGCCGCGGCCCAGGAGCCTGACGGCTACCTGTATACTCCGCGCACGATGAACCCCTGGCATCCTCACGCCTGGTCAGGCAGCGAGCGCTGGGTGGAGGTTGAAGGCGGCAGCCACGAGTTCTACAACCTCGGCCATATGGTCGACGCCGCCTGTGCGCATTATCAGGCTACAGGCAGCACCAAGTTCCTCGACATAGCGAAGAAGTATGCCGACTGCGTGATCCGCGAGATCGGAACGGGAGAGGGGCAGAAGACTGTTGTGCCCGGCCATCAGATCGCCGAGATGGCCCTGGCCAGGCTGTATGTTCTCACAGGCGAGAAAAAATACCTCGACCAGGCCAAGTATTTCCTTGACTACCGCGGCAAGACCCAGGTCAAGAACCAGTACAGCCAGAGTGACATTCCCGTGGTCGACCAGCGCGAAGCCTGGGGACACGCAGTACGTGCCGGCTATATGTATTCCGGAATGGCCGACGTGGCCGCTCTGACCGGCGACAAGGACTATGTCAATGCCATTGATTCCATTTGGGACAACATAGTCACCAAGAAGTACTATATCAC